>NZ_JASJSU010000013.1:1087-50537 GCF_030237045.1 Stenotrophomonas maltophilia group sp. Smal17 | reverse complement strand
CGAGCAAGCTCGACTCTACCACTGCAGCGGACAGTTCATCCCGACGTTGCCGGCCAGCGGCCGGCATTACCCCCGGCGCGCGGCGTACCATGGGCGCATGAGTACCCTGCCCCACACGCCGGGCTACAGCCGGCGCAGCCATGAAATCGCCCCGTTCCACGTGATGTCCCTGCTGGCCCGCGCACAGGCGCTGGAGCAGGCCGGCCACGATGTGATCCATCTGGAGATCGGCGAACCGGACTTCACCACCGCCGAACCCGTGGTGCGCGCCGGCCAGGCCGCGCTGGCGGCCGGCCATACCCGCTACACCGCCGCACGCGGCCTGCCGGCCCTGCGCCAGGCCATCAGCGGCTTCTATCGCAGCCACTACGCGCTGGATATCGATCCCGAACGCATCCTGGTCACCCCGGGTGGTTCCGGTGCGCTGCTGCTGGCCAGCAGCCTGCTGGTCGATCCCGGCCGCCACTGGCTGCTGGCCGACCCGGGCTATCCCTGCAACCGCCACTTCCTGCGCCTGGTCGAAGGCGGCGCGCAGCTGGTGCCGGTCGGCCCGGATACCGCCTATCAGCTGACCCCTTCGCTGGTGGAACAGCACTGGAATGCCGACAGTGTCGGCGCGCTGGTTGCCTCACCGGCCAATCCGACCGGCACCGTGCTGTCCGCTGATGAACTGGCGGCACTGTCGCAGAGCCTGCACGCGCGCGGTGGTCACCTGGTGGTGGACGAGATCTACCACGGCCTGACCTACGGCCTGGACGCGCCCAGCGTGCTGCAGGTGGACGACAGCGCGTTCGTGCTGAACAGCTTCTCCAAGTACTTCGGCATGACCGGTTGGCGGCTGGGCTGGCTGGTGGCGCCGCCGGCAGCGGTTCCCGATCTGGAGAAGCTCGCCCAGAACCTGTACATCAGCGCATCGAGCATTGCCCAGCATGCAGCGCTGGCCTGTTTCAGCGAAGCATCGATGGCGATCTTCGAGCAGCGCCGCGAAGCGTTCCGCCAGCGCCGTGACTTCCTGCTGCCCGCGTTGCGCGAACTGGGCTTCCGCATCGAAGTCGAGCCGCAGGGCGCGTTCTACCTGTATGCCGATGTCAGCGCGTTCACCGACGACGCGCAGGCGTTCTGTGCCCACTTCCTGGAAACCGAGCACGTGGCGTTCACCCCGGGCCTGGATTTCGGCTTCCATCGCGCCAACCAGCACGTGCGCCTGGCGTACACGCAGGAAGTGCCGCGATTGCAGGAAGCGGTGGCACGGATTGCGCGTGGGTTGAAAAGCTGGGGCGCCTGATCGCCCCGCGCAAACGGCATCCACGCATGGCGTGGATGCATGGAACCCAAGGAAAAACGCCGCCCAGGGGCGGCGTTTTTCATTTCATCACTTGCCGCCCAACCGCTCCCACAGGAAGCTGTAGGCCAGCGCCGACATATGCGCGGCCTGCGCGTTGTTGGCTGCGCCGCCGTGACCGCCTTCGATGTTCTCGTAGTAGGTCACGTCCTTGCCGGCGTCGATCATCTTCGCCGCCATCTTGCGGGCATGGCCCGGGTGCACGCGGTCATCGCGGGTGGAGGTGGTGAACAGCACCGGCGGGTAGTTCTTCTTCGCGTCGAACAGGTGGTACGGCGAGAAGGTCTTGATGAACTCCCAGTCGCTGGTGTCCGGGTTGCCGTACTCGGCCATCCACGAAGCACCGGCCAGCAGGTGGCTGTAGCGCTTCATGTCCAGCAGCGGCACCTGCACCACCACCGCACCGAACAGTTCCGGGTACTGGGTCAGCATGTTGCCGGTCAGCAGGCCGCCGTTGCTGCCACCCTGCACGCCCAGGTGCCTGGCGGTGGTGATCTTGCGCTTGACCAGGTCACGCGCCACCGCGGCCATGTCTTCATAGGCCTTGTGGCGGTTCTGCTTCAGCGCCGCCTGGTGCCAGCGCGGGCCGTACTCGCCACCGCCGCGGATGTTGGCGACCACGTACACGCCGCCCTTCTCCAGCCAGGCGCGCCCCATGCCACCGGAATAGCTCGGGGTCAGCGAGATCTCGAAGCCACCGTAGCCGTACAGCAGGGTCGGATTGGAGCCGTCAAGCTTCATCGCCTTGTCGTGCACCACGAAGTACGGCACGCGGGTGCCGTCCTTGCTGGTGGCGAAGTGCTGCTCGATCACCTTGCCCTTGGCATCGAAGAAGGCCGGCATGGTCTTCAGCGTTTCCGGCGGCTGGCCGATCTCGGCCAGGGCCAGCGTGGTCGGGGTCAGGTAGTCGGTGGCGGTCAGCCACACCGCGTCACTGTCGTTGCTGTCCACGGCGGACACACCCAGCGTGCCGAAGGCCGGCGCACCGACGAAGCGGCTGGTCTGCCAGCCATCGGCGCCCGGAGTCAGCACCGACAGGCGGTTCTTGACGTCGTCCAGCACGTTCAGCACCAGGTGGCTCTTGGTCCAGGTGGCACTGGCCAGCGAGGTGGTCGCGGTCGGGGTGAACAGCACCTCGAAGTCACGCTTTCCGGCCAGGAAGTCGTCCAGCCGGGTCGCCAGCAGCGAACCGGACGCATAGGTCTTGCCACCCACGGTCCACGGATCGCGCAGCTCCAGGGTCAGCCACTGCTTGTGCAGGCCCTTCTCGGCCGAGTTCGGCGCGTCGATCTTGGTCAGCGTGCCGTCGTCGCCACGCAGGTAGATCTCGTTGTTGTAGAACGCCAGCGTGCGGCTGACCAGGTTGCGCTCGAAACCGGGGGTGTCATCGTGCATCGCCGCGATGTACATGTCTTCCGGCTTGCCTTCGTACACCACGCTGGCCGAGGCCATCGGCGTGCCGCGCTTCCACAGCTTGGCCACGCGCGGATAGCCGGACGTGGTCATGGTGCCGGCACCGAAGTCGGTGTAGACGAACACGGTGTCGCGGTCGATCCAGTTCAGGCCACCCTTCGACTCCGGACGGAAGAAGCCGTCCTTGATCCAGGCCTTGTTGGCCAGGTCGAACTCGCGGGTGACGTCGGCATCGGCGCCGCCGCGCGACAGCGCGATCAGGCAGCGGCTGTAGTCCGGGCGCAGGCAGTCGGCGCCGTGCCAGACCCAGTTCTCGCCCTCGGCCTTGTTCAGCGCGTCCAGGTCGAGCACGGTCTCCCACTGCGGCGAGGCCTTGCGGTACTCGGCCAGCGTGGTGCGCCGCCACAGGCCGCGCTCGTGCTGCTGGTCCTTCCAGAAGTTGTAGTAGTAGTCGCCGATCTTCTGCACGCCGGGGATCTTGGCATCGGAGTCGAGCACCTCGCGGATGCTGGTCTCCATCTGCTTGAAGGCCGGGGTCTGCGCCAGGCGCGCCTCGGACTTGGCGTTCTGTTCCTTGACCCAGGACAGCGGCTTGTCGCCGGTGACGTCCTCCAGCCAGGCGTAGCGATCGGTGTCTTCAGCGGCCACGGCGGTCCCCACCGAGGCAGCGGTCATCATGCCGGCCAGCAGGCAGGCGGAAGCGAGTCGTGACATTGCAGCTCCAGGCAGTCATAAGCCGTGGAACGCTAGCATGGATTGTCGCGGTCGCCCCCGTGTCGAAGGTCAGGCCGTGGCCGCCGGGCGGCGTCGACCGCGCGCAGCCGAAGCCGGACGGCGCCGCGCCTGTCCACCGGTACGACGTGCCAGCCGCAGCCATGACAGGCGCGGCAGCGGGAAACGCAGCAGTGCCCACCACGCCACCAGCGGCATGCCGACCAGCCACATCGGCAGCCAGCCCAGCCATGCGCTGCTGCCGCGCGCGGCCGGCCAGACCAGCACCAGCGCCACGCCGGCCAGCGCCACCTGCTGCACGCCGCGCAGCAAGCGTGGATCGGCGCGCTCGAAGATGACGCGTTCAGTTGCAGGGCGACGGACGGTACGTACGTTCATGGGGCTTCTCCGGTGGACAATGCAACACAGCGTGGGCAAGGGCCTTCTCACGGACTGCGACACCATTGACGGATCGCGTGCACACAGTCGACCATGCGCGTGCAAGCCCACTGGAGCCCGCTCCCGCATGACTTCGATCCGCCCGTTCTGCGCCGTGCTGCTGGCCCTGTCGCTGGCGGGCCCCGCCGTGGCCGCCAGTGAGCCGCCATCGTCCCGCGCCACCGACGCGGCCGCTCTGGACGCACCGATCGACCTGAAGCGCTTCATGGGGACCTGGTACGTGATCGGCCGCGTGCCGAACTTCATCGAACGCGGGCATGTCGCCAGCGTCAACGAATACGAGCTTCGCGACACGCACAAGGTCGGCATCACCTACCGCTACCGCGACGGCTTCGGTGAACCGGTGCAGGAGGTACGCGCACGCGCCAGTGTCGATCCGGACAGCGGCAACCACGGCTGGCGTACCTGGTTCTACCGTGTCGTGCCGACCCATTCGCGCGTGCTGGAAGTGGCCCCGGACTATTCCTGGGCGCTGATCGGTTACCCGGGCCGCGAGATGGCCTGGATCTTCGCGCGCAAGCCGGACATGGACAAGGCCCTGTACAAGGAGCTGGCCGAGCGCCTGCGCGACGAGTACGGCGTGAATACCGACAAGCTCAAGCGCGTGCCGCAGCATCCCGACCAGGTCGGCAAGCTGGGCTACGAAGTACCGAACGCGCGCTGATCGGATCGTGGCTGCGGAGCCGGGTCCGTGCGACCGGCTTCACGCCGCGCGTGGCTGCACCCGGCGTTCGATTTCGCTGCGTGTTGGCAAGGTCTTCAGATCGTAGGCCGCCTGCATCGCGAGCCAGGACGCGGCATCCCCACCGAAATGCCGCGCCAGCCGCGCCGCTGTATCCGCCGAAATGCTGCGTTGGCCGTGCACGATGGCGTGCAGTCGCGTTGCGGGCACATCCAAGGCCTTCGCCAGCGCATTCACGCTCAGCGCCAGGGGCAGCAGGAACTCTTCGCGCAGGATCTCGCCAGGATGGATGGCGCGCATGCCGTTGTGGGGACGCTTCATGGCGGGCACCTCAGTGATAGTCAACAATTTCCACGGCGTCGGCGCCGCTGTCGGTCCAGGTAAAGCAGAGCCGCCACTGATCGTTGATACGAAGGCTGTATTGCCCTCTCCGATCGCCTGACAGCGCCTCCAGGCGGTTCCCGGGCGGGCTGCGAAGGAAGGCCAACGTCTGTGCCGAATCGAGCAGTTGCAATTTGCGTTCTGCCACGCGCCGGATTGGACGCCAGGCACGGGGGCAGGTTCCTTCAAACAGGGCGCGGGTCTGCTTGCAGTGGAATGAACGGATCATTCCGTTCAACGTATTACGTTGAACGGAACATACCAAGGAAGGCGCTGTGCTGCCAGTCCCAGTCTGGCGATATCGATTCCTGATGGGCGTGGCGGCTTCCAGAGTCCCGCGCTATGACAAGCCCAATATCGACGTTCTGCAGGTTGCCGGCCAGCGGCCGGCACTACCCGGACGATGCCGGGCGTCGCCCGGCACCCCGTTACTTGCGGCTGTAATGCGCGACCAGGCGGTCGCCGAGCATCTGCAGCAGCTGCACCAGCACCAGCAGCAGGACCACGGTGACCAGGGCCACGTCGGTGTGCGACCGCTGGTAGCCGTCGCGGAAGGCCAGGTCGCCCAGGCCACCGGAACCGATCGCACCGCCCATGGCGGTGAAGCCGATCAGGGCCACTGTGGTGACCGTGGCACCGGCGATCAGGCCGGGACGCGCTTCCGGCAGCAGCACGCGGGTGACCAGCTGCCAGGTGGTGGCGCCCATCGCCTGGGTCGCTTCGATCACACCGCGGTCAACCTCGCGCAGCGCGGTCTCGACCAGGCGCGCATAGAACGGCGCAGCACCAATGACCAGCGGCACGATCGCGCCGCGCACGCCCAGCGAGGTGCCCATCAGGAACAGGGTGACCGGGATCAGCACGATCATCAGGATGATGAAAGGCACCGAGCGCAGCAGGTTCACCACCAGCGCCAGCACGCCATAGGCCAGCGGCCGGCGCTTCATCTGCGGGGCGCCGAACAGGTACAGCAGCACGCCCAGCGGCAGGCCGATGGCCAGGGTCAGCGGCAGCGAACCGAGCAACATCAGCAGGGTGTCGACGGTGGCCTGGCCGATATCGGCCCACTTGCCCGCATCCAGGTGGCGGAAGAAGCCGCCGGCAGTGGCGATGATCATCGACGCAGTTCCTCAACGTGCACGCCGGCAGCCACGAACGCGGCCTGCGCGGCGGACTGGTCACCGCCCACCAGGGCGACCACCAGCTGGCCATACGGGGTGTCCTTGATCCGGTCGATGCGGCCGGACAGGATGTTGTAATCGACGCCGGTCTCGCGCGCGACGCTGCCCAGCAAGGGCTCGTAGGTGTCGCCGCCGAGGAAGGTCAAGCGCACGATGCGGCCACCGACGGCGTCGAAATCACGGTGCAACGCGCCTTCGTCGACATGCTCCGATTCACTGACGAATCGGCGCGTGGTCGGGTGCTGCGGGTGCAGGAACACCCGGGTGACCGGTCCGGTCTCGACCATCTGCCCGGCATCGAGCACGGCAACGCGATCGCAGACGCGACGGATCACGTCCATCTCGTGGGTGATCAGCACGATGGTCAGGCCCAGCTCGCGGTTGATCTTCGACAGCAGCGACAGCACCGAGGCGGTGGTCTGCGGATCGAGCGCGCTGGTGGCTTCGTCGCACAGCAGGATCTGCGGGCGCGTGGCCAGCGCGCGGGCAATGCCGACGCGCTGCTTCTGGCCACCGGACAGCTGCGCCGGGTACTTCTGCGCATGTGCCTCCAGGCCCACGGTCTGCAACAGCTCGGCCACGCGCGCGTCGATCTCGGCCTTCGGCGTGCCGGCCAGTTCCAGCGGGAAGGCGACATTGCCGGCCACCGTGCGCGACGACAGCAGGTTGAAGTGCTGGAAGATCATGCCGATGCGCCGGCGCAGCGCGCGCAGGCCATCGGCGTCCAGTGCGGTGACATCCTCGCCACCGATCAGCAAACGGCCGCCACTGGGTTCTTCCAGGCGGTTGATCATGCGGATCAGGGTCGACTTGCCCGCGCCGGAATGGCCGATGATGCCGAAGACCTCACCGGCCTCGATGGTCAGGTCCAGCGGTTGCAGCGCGCTGACTTCGCGGCCGGCAACGGCATAGGATTTGTGCAGGCGCTGGAACTCGATCACGGGCGTGGCTCACCGGCTGGGTGACGGAAGGGGGCGTGCAGCCTACCAGCGCCGGCGCTCACGCGCCCGCGCCATAAGCCGGAATGTTATTCCTTTTGGTTCTAAGCCGCCCAGCCCGGTCGTGCCGCCCGCTGGCCGGCAACCGCCTTACGGGTGGTCCAGCGGCTTTGGCGGCTCCTGCCGGTTCACCCGCTCACGGTGCAGCAGGTACAGGCCGGAAGCGACAATAATCGCCGCGCCCACCCAGGTGTAGCCGTCCGGCAGCTGGCCCCAGAAGGCCAGATCCCAGCCGATCACCCAGACCAGGCCGCTGTACTCCAGCGGCGCGATCATCGAGGCTTCGCCCAGCTGGAAGGCCTTGGTCAGGGCGATCTGGCCCAACGCCCCGGCCAGGCCCATGCCGGCGATCAGCGGCGCGTGCGCCACCTGCAGCGGCACCCAGCCGGGAAGGGCCAGCAAGCCGGCGCCGACGGCCATGATCACCAGGAACCAGACCACCATCGACTGCGAGGTGTCGGTGCGGGTCAGCAGGCTGACCGTGATCGCGGCCACGGCGTAGGCGGTGGCCGCGGCCAGTACCATCAGCCCCGGCACCGAGATGAAGCCGTCCACGCCCGGCCGCAGCACCACCAGCACACCGACCAGGCCGATGCCGATGGCCACCCAGCGTCGCGGCCCGACCCGCTCACCGAGCAGCGGCACCGACAGTGCCGCGATCAACAGCGGGGCGACAAAATAGATGGTGTAGGCGGTGGACAGTGGCAGGTCGCGCAGGGCGAACACGAAGCAGCCGATCATCGCCATGCCCAGTGCGCCACGCAGCAGGTGCAGGCCCCAGCGTCGCGGTACCAGCGATCGCGGGCCGGCGCTGACCAGGACCCAGACCAGCACGAATGGCAATGAGGCCGCGCCGCGCAGGAAGGTCACTTCCAGGGTCGGATAGCTGGCCGACAGCTGCTTCATGCCAGCGTCCATCAGCGAGAAACAGGCGACTGCCGCGACCATCCAGGCCACCGCGCGCGAGGGGGAGCGTTGCACGTTCATGGCCCATTATCGCCGACCGCGCCGGATTGTAGAGTCGAGCTTGCTCGACTGGCGCCGTTCTGTAGAGTCGAGCCATGCTCGACTGATCTTCACAAAACAGTCGAGCAAGCTCGACTCTACAAAAAGCTGGCAGGTCGGCACGATAGAATGGCCCTCACTGAATCCTGCGGAGCCGCGCCCATGCCTTCCTTCGACGTCGTGTCCGAAGTCGACACCCACGAACTGACCAACGCCATCGACCAGGCCAACCGTGAGCTGGCCACCCGCTTCGACTTCAAGGGCGTGGAGGCGAAATTCGAACGCGATGGCGATGTCATCAACCAGACCGCGCCGACCGAGTTCCAGCTCAAGCAGATGAACGACATCCTGCGCGCCCGCCTGGCCGCGCGCGGCATCGACGTACTCAGCCTGGAGTTCGGCGACATCGAGACCAACCTGGCCCAGGCCCGACAGAAGATCACCGTCAAGCAGGGCATCGAGCAGAAGATCGCCAAGAAGATCGCCGCTGCACTGAAGGACGCCAAGCTGAAGGTGGAAAGCCAGATCAACGGCGACAAGCTGCGCGTGCAGGGCAAGAAGCGCGACGACCTGCAGGACGCCATTGCCGTGCTCAAGGCCGGCAAGTTCGAGCTGCCGCTGCAGTTCAACAACTTCCGCGACTGAGGCCTGCGCCGGGCGTGACCCGGCGCTGCCACCGGCAGGTACGACGGCGCGTTGCCGGCGACGCGCCTACAATGGCCGCCCCGCCAGCCGACGTGCCCGCCATGACCGATTCCCACCTGCCCACCGATGATCCGATCGCCGCCACCCGCCTGTGGCTGGAGCGCATCGTGATCGGCCTGAACCTGTGTCCGTTCGCCAAGGCGGTGTACGTGAAGGACCAGGTCCGCATCGTGCTGAGCGATGCGACCACGCCCGAGGCGCTGGTCGAACAACTGGCCGAAGAGCTGGTGCTGCTGCGCGATACCCCGGCCGAGCAGATCGACACCACGCTGATCGTGCATCCCCAGGTGCTGACCGATTTCCTCGACTACAACGACTTCCTCGACAACGCCGACGCCGCGATCGAGGCGCTGGACCTGCAGGGCATCCTGCAGGTGGCCAGCTTCCACCCGGACTATCAGTTCGACGGCGTGGCCGCGGACGACGCCAGCAACTACACCAACCGGGCGCCCTTCCCCACCCTGCACCTGCTGCGCGAAGACAGCGTGGCGCGCGCGGTGGATGTCTATCCGGACCCCGACGTGATCGTCGAGCGCAACATCCAGACCCTGGACCGCATCGGCGTGGACGGCTGGCATCGCCGCCTGCGCGGCGAAGACCTGTCATGAGCACGGTGCCACCGATCGCGGCGTGGCCGGTGGCGCCGCTGCAGGGCAAGGTGGTGCTGGTCACCGGCGGCGCAAACGGCATCGGCCGTGGCATCGCCCAGGCCGTGCTCGGCGCCGGCGGACGCGTGCTGATCGGCGATCTGGACGTGGAAGCGGGCCAAGCCTGCCTGGACGAATGGCAGCGGGGTGACGATGCCGCGTTCCAGCGCCTGGACATCGCCGACGAAGCCAGCGTGCGCGACTTCGTCGCGGTGGCCCTGCAGCGGTTCGGCCGTATCGACGGACTGGTCAACAACGCCGGCATCGCCGGCCCGCATGGCACATTGCTGCAGGACATGGCGTGGGAGGAATGGCAGCGCCGCCTGTCGTCACTACACGGTGCCTTCCTGTGCAGCAAGCACGCGCTGCCGGCACTCTCGGCCCGCACTGAGGGCGCGATCATCAACATCGCCTCCACCCGCGCCTGGCAGTCCGAAGCGCACAGCGAGGCCTATGCGGCGGCCAAGGGCGGGCTGGTCGCCTTCACCCACGCGTTGGCGATCAGCAGCGGCCCGGCGGTGCGGGTCAACAGCATCAGCCCCGGCTGGATCGGCACCACGGCCTGGCAGGCGCCCTCGCGGCGCCACCAGCCCGACTACTCGGCCACCGATCACGCCCAGCACCCGGTCGGCCGTGTTGGCCGCCCCGAGGACATCGGCGCGCTGGCGGTGTACCTGCTGTCGTCGCTGTCCGGCTTCACCACCGGCCAGGACTTCATCGTCGACGGCGGCATGAGCCGGAAGATGATCTACGCCGAATAGAGCACCGCTCTTCGGTGGGTGCGGACCTTGGTCCGCACTATTGCCAGAAGGTGCCAACCAAGGTTGGCACCCACCACAACGGTTTACGCCATGCCCGAATGGCGCAGCAGCGCGTCGATCTGCGGCGCGCGGCCACGGAAGGCCTTGAAGTTCTCCGCAGCCGGACGGCTGCCGCCGCGCGACAGGATTTCATCGCGGAAGCGCGCACCGGTTTCAGCCAGTGCCTGCGGTGCTTCCTCGAACGCGGCATAGGCATCGGCGCTGAGCACCTCGGCCCACTTGTAGCTGTAGTAGCCCGCCGCGTAGCCACCGGCGAAAATGTGGCTGAACTGGTGCGGGAAGCGGTTCCAGACCGGCGGATGGTTCACCGCCACGTCCGCGCGTACGCGGTCCAGCAGTGCCAGCACGCTGTCCTGCGCCGGTTCGAACTGGCTGTGCAGCAGCATGTCGAACAGGCCGAATTCCAGCTGGCGCACGGTGGCCATGCCGCTGTGGAAATTGCGCGCAGCCAGCATGCGCTCGTACAGCGCGCGCGGCAGCGGTTCGCCGCTATCGACGTGCGCGGTCATGCCCTGCAGGTGGTCCCATTCCCAGCAGAAGTTCTCCATGAACTGGCTCGGCAGTTCCACCGCATCCCACTCCACGCCATTGATGCCGGCCACGCCCAGTTCACCGATGCGGGTCAACAGCTGGTGCAGGCCATGACCCATTTCATGGAACAGCGTGGTCACTTCGTTGTGGCTGAAGGTGGCCGGCTTGCCATTGGCACCGCGACCAAAGTTGCACACCAGATGGACCAGCGGCGTCTGCACGCTGCCGTCGGCAAGCACGCGACGGTTGCGGCAATCATCCATCCACGCGCCACCGCGCTTGCCTTCGCGCGCATACAGGTCCAGGTAGAACTGGCCGACCAGCGCGCCCTGCGCATCGACCAGACGGAAGAAGCGCACATCCTCATGCCACACCGGCGCGCTGTCTTCCTGCACGCGCAGGCCGTACAGCTGCTCGATCACCGAGAACAGGCCGCCCAGTACCTTCGGTTCGGTGAAGTACTGCTTCACGTCCTGCTCGGAATAGCTGTAGCGCGCCTGCTTCAGGCGATCGGCAGCGAACGCCAGGTCCCAGGCCTGCAGGCTGTCGATGCCCAGCTGTTCACGCGCGAACTGCTCCAGCTCGGCGCGATCCTTGGCCGCGAACGGCTTGGCACGCGTGGCCAGGTCACGCAGGAAACCCAGCACCTCGGCCGGGTCCTGCGCCATCTTGGTCGCTACCGAATAATCGCCGTAGGAAGCGAAGCCGAGCAGCGCGGCCAGCTGCGCACGCAGGGCCAGGATGCGGTCAATGTTGCCGCTGTTGTCCAGCGCGTCGTCGCCGAATTCGGACGCACGCTGCGCACTGGCACGGTACAGGATCTCGCGCAGGTCACGGTCTTCGGCCCAGGTCTGCACCGGCAGGTAGCACGGCATCTGCAGGGTCAGCTTCCAGCCCTGCTTTCCGTCCTTTTCCGCCGCAGCGTGCGCGGCGGCCTTCACGTCCTCCGGCAGGCCGGCCAGGCGCGCTTCATCCTCGATGATCAGCGACCACGCATCGGTGGCGTCCAGCACGTTCTGCGAGAACTTCGCCGACAGTGCCGACAGTTCCTCCTTGATCTCTGCGAAGCGCTGCTGCGCCTCGGGCGCCAGCTCGGCACCACCCAGGCGGAAATCACGCAGCGTGTTGCCCAGCACCTTGCGCTGGGCCTCGTCGAAACCTGCGGCCTCCGGGCTGGCGGCCAGCGCCTGGTACTGGCGGTACAGCGCCAGGTTCTGGCCCAGCGCGCTGGCGAAGCGGGTCACCCGCGGCAGGTTGCTGTTATACGCCTCACGCAGTTCCGGGGTGTTGACCACGCCCTGCAGGTGGCCGACCAGGCCCCAGGCGCGCCACAGGCGCTCGGTGGCATCGTCCAGCGGGGCGACGAAGCTCTCCCAGCGCACCGGCTGCACCTGCTCGGCGGCGCTGACGGCCGCTTCGGCCTCGGCCAGCAGCACATCCAGCGCCGGCGCCACGTGCTCGGGGCGGATCGCCTCGAAGCGCGGCAGGCCGGAGAAATCGAGCAGGGGGTTGGCAGCAGTCACGGCAGATCTCCAGGGTACGGGCCCGGCAGGCGGGCAGCCTGGTACATATGGCGCTGGCGGGCGTGGCTGACAAGGGGGTGACGCCTGGCATTCACGTCGGCCTTACGGTCGCGGTTCGAAGCTTTGGCTGCGGGGGAGTCCGCAGCGGTACGTACCGAACGAGGCCCTACATGGAAGGTCTGGCTGCAGTTGCATCCGCCCCAGCGGCGCGGTCACTGGCGTTGTCTGCCAGCCCGGCCGAACTGACCTGGATCGCCGCGCTGTGCGATGCCGGCGACGACGCCCCGCGCCACCTGCAGCAGCTGCAGGCGGTGCTGCAGCAGGGCGGCACGTTCAATGACGCCCAGGAGTGGTACCCGTTCGAGGTGATCGAGCGCGGCGCCAGCCAGCTGCAGCTGGGCCATGAACGCGAGTTCGTGATCTGCGTGCTGCTGTGGCTGCAGGCCCTGGCCCAGGGCCGCGCCAGCACGCTGGACCCCAGCCTGCACCTGGATGATCGCGCGATGGACATCGAGGCGCTGCCCGATGCCTTGCGTGATGCGGTGCTGGATGCGTTCACCGCGGCGGGGTACTGAGTATGTAGCGTCGAGCCATGCTCGACGGCTCTTTACCGGAGTCGAGCATGGCTCGACTCTACAAGAGCGCTACAGCGCTTCCAGGCTGCTCCACGGCAGTTCAGGCAAGCCCTGCCCGGCCACCGCTGCCGCCAGCTGCGCATCGGCGCGCTCGACATCAATGCCCTGCCGCACGTACCACGCCGGGTCGTAATAGCTTTGCGCGTAACGCTCGCCGCTGTCGCACAGGATGCTGACGATGCTGCCGTGGTGACCGGCCTCGCGCATCCACTGCGCGGCCTGCAGTACGCCGATGAAGTTGGTGCCGGTGGAACCACCGACGCGGCGGCCGAGCTGGCGGCTGACATGGCGCATCGCGGCCAGGCTCAGCGCGTCGGGCACCTTCACCATCGCATCGACACTGGTCGGGATGAAGCTCGGCTCCACCCGCGGCCGGCCAATGCCTTCCACGCGCGAACCACCGCTGCAGGTCAGGCCTCGCCAGTCCGGCTCACCGGCCACGGCAGCCTTGTAGCCATCGAAGAACACCGAGACTTCCGGGTCCGCGCACAGGATGCGGGTGTCGTGCCGGCGATAGCTGACATAGCGGCCCAGCGTCGCGGCGGTACCACCGGTACCGGGGCTGCACACGATCCATTCCGGGATCGGGCTGGGTTCCTCGGCCATCTGCTTGAAGATGGATTCGGCGATGTTGTTGTTGGCACGCCAGTCGGTGGCGCGCTCGGCGTAGGTGAACTGATCCATGAAGTGGCCGCCGGTTTCGCGGGCCAGTTTTTCCGAATCGCAGTTGAGGTCGCAGGCGCGCTCGACCAGGTGGCAGCGGCCACCATGGAATTCGATCGCCGCAATCTTCTCCGGCGAGGTGGTGGCCGGGATCACCGCGATGAACGGCAGCCCGAGCAGGCGCGCGAAATAGGCTTCGGACACCGCGGTCGAGCCGCTGGAGGCCTCGATCACCGGCCGGCCCTCGCGCAGCCAGCCATTGGCCAGCGCATACAGGAACAGCGAGCGCGCCAACCGGTGCTTCAGGCTTCCGGTGGGATGGCTCGATTCATCCTTCTGGTACAGCTCGATGCCCTCGAACCCAGGCAGCGCCAGAGGAATCAGGTGGGTATCGGCGGAACGGTTGAAATCAGCTTCGATCTTGCGGATGGCAGCAGCCACCCATTCACGCTGCGACATGGCGGGCCATCGGTATCGGGACGGAACGGTGCGATCCGACCATTGTACGTCGCGGTGCGGTCAGGTGCTGCTCGCTAGAATGGGGACATCCGGCCGGCAACGGCCCTGTCTGAAGGATCTCCCCCCATGACCATTCCCGCCCTGCGCGATGTCCCCGGCGTCGCCGCCCAGGCCCCGGCCGAGACCCGCGGCTTCGTGTTCAACCACACCATGCTGCGAGTGAAGGACATCACCGCCTCGCTGGACTTCTACACCCGCGTGCTCGGTTACCAGCTGATCGACAAGCGCGACTTCCCGGAGGCCCAGTTCAGCCTGTACTTCCTGGCCTACGTGCCGGCTGGCGCCGTGGTACCGGAAGACGACGCCCAGCGCCGCCTGTGGATGGCCGGCCTGCCGGGCGTGCTGGAACTGACCCACAACCATGGCACCGAGGCCCAGGACGGCGCGGTCTACCACGATGGCAACAGCGACCCGCGCGGCTTCGGCCACATCTGCGTATCGGTGCCGGACATCGAAGCCGCCTGCCAGCGCTTCGAGGACCTCGGCGTGACCTTCCAGAAGCGCCTGACCGACGGCCGCATGAAGAACCTGGCCTTCATCAAGGACCCGGATGGCTACTGGGTCGAGATCATCGCCAACTGACCAGAAAGGGGACGGAGGGGATTAAGCCGTTTCTGGCACTATTGGCCGGAAGCGACTTAATCCCCTCCGTCCCCTTTTTTGCGAGGTTGGTATGGAAACGATGGAACTGCACCGCGGGCGACTGATCGACCATCTGCAGCTGGTGGTGCGTGACCTGGCCGCCAGCCGCCGCTTCTACCAGGCGGTGTTCGATACGATCGGCGTGCCGATCGCCGGCGAAGGCGAAGATTACTTCTGGGCCGATGAGCTGTTCATATCCAGCGCCAGCAGCAAGGCCGCCGCTGGCCAGCTGACCGGACGCCACCACCTGGCCTTCCAGGCCCGCGACAACGCCACCGTCGATGCCTTCCACAGCGCCGCGATCGCCGCTGGCGGTACCGACAATGGCGCGCCGGGCGAACGCCCCTACCATCCGGGCTACTACGGCGCCTTCGTACTCGACCCGGACGGCAACAACATCGAAGTGGTCTATCACGGTCCGGCCCGCTACAGCGCCGATTCGGTGAAGGTCACTTTCTGATTTCACCGATGCCGTGAACGAAGAAGCCGGGCAATGCCCGGCTTCCCTGCTTCCAGCGCTGCAGCCCTCAGTGGGCGGCCATGTAGATGTCCTGAAGCACGGCCTTTTCCAGCTCCAGCTCGCCCAGCAGGTTCTTCACGATGTCGCCCAGGCTGAGGATGCCGACCAGGCGGGTGCCTTCGGTGACCATCAGATGACGGCGCCGCGAGTACGTCATCAACGACATGGCCTGCTTCAGGGTCGCTTCCGGCGCAATGCCTTCCAGGCCGGTGGTCGGCACGCTGGAAATCACCCGGCGACCGGCCTGCGGGCCGTCGTCGGCCAGGGTACGCACGATGTCCTTTTCGGAAATGATGCCGACCGGGGCATCGTCCTTCATCACCACCAGCGCAGCGATCCTGTTCGCGCTCATCTTGTGGGCAGCGGCACCGATGGTGTCTTCGGCGTCAATGGTGATGACAGCTTCTTTCTTGGATTGCAGGAGTTCGCGGACGTTCATTCTTGTTTCCTGGTGCAGGTCACTGAAGTCAAAAAAGTGTGCTCTTCCGATACGCCCCCTCCCCGGGAACAGACCTTTCAGCGCACGTCTGGCGCACGTGCCTGCCCTGGGAGATGCATCGGCAGGCGACGTACTGCAACGCGAACGAGGTGGGTTCAACCGCGCAACCCATGCCTCGGTCAGATCGATTCTACGACTGCGACCATCGGTCACTACCGGCATCGATAGGACAGTTCGTCGTGGGAACCAAGCGACGATCCAGAGAATGGCACCGCGGCTGAAACCGCCGCTGAATACAGGCGGCATTGCGCACTAAAGATTGATTGCGGCCTGCCGGCGGCGGACAGAACGACCGGCGACTGTCCCACTTGATGCGGTTACCGGCGCAAACGAAAGGGGGCCACATGGGCCCCCTTCGTGTACCGCATCCAGGCCGAGCAGCCGGCGTTACTCCACCGTCACGCTCTTGGCCAGGTTGCGCGGCTTGTCCACGTCGGTGCCACGCGCCAGTGCGGTGTGGTAGGCCAGCAGCTGCACCGGAATGGTGTGCACGATCGGGCTGAGCACGCCGGCATGGCGCGGCGTGCGGATCACGTGCACGCCTTCGGACTCGTTGAAGTTGCTGTCCTGGTCGGCGAACACGAACAGTTCGCCACCACGGGCGCGCACTTCCTGCATGTTCGACTTCACCTTCTCCAGCAGGCTGTCGTTGGGGGCGATCACCACCACCGGCATGTCCTCGTCCACCAGCGCCAGCGGGCCGTGCTTCAGCTCGCCCGCCGGATAGGCTTCGGCGTGGATGTAGGAGATTTCCTTGAGCTTGAGCGAGCCTTCCAGCGCGATCGGGTAGTGCAGGCCGCGGCCCAGGAACAGCGCGCTGCTCTTGCGCGCGAAACGCTCGGCCCATGCCGCGATCTGCGGCTCCATGTTCAGTGCGTGCTGCACGCTGCCCGGCAGGAAGCGCAGCTGCTCCAGGTAGTCCGCTTCCTGCGCCGCGTCGATGCGGCCACGCAGCTTGCCCAGCACCACGGTCAGCTGGAACAGCGCGGCCAGCTGGGTGGTGAAGGCCTTGGTCGAGGCCACGCCGATCTCGGCACCGGCGCGGGTGTAGCAGACCAGCTCGCTGGCGCGCGGGATCGCACTTTCCGGCACGTTGCAGATCGACAGCGTGTGCTTGTGGCCCAGCGACTTGGCGTACTTCAGCGCTTCCATCGTATCCAGCGTTTCGCCGGACTGGGAGATGGTGACGATCAGGTGCTTCGGATTCGCATAGGCGGCGCGGTAACGGTACTCGCTGGCAATCTCCACGCTGCACGGCAGGCCGGCGATGGCTTCGATCCAGTAGCGCGCGGTCAGGCCGGCGTAATAGCTGGTACCGCAGGCGATGATCTGCACGCCTTCGATGCCCGACAGCACCGCTTCGGCGTTCTTGCCGAACAGTTCGGCCGGGAAACCACCGGCGTCGATTGCCGCCTCGATGGTGTCGCCCAGCGCACGCGGCTGCTCGTGGATTTCCTTCTGCATGAAGTGGCGGTACGGGCCCAGTTCCAGCGAGGCCAGCGACACATCGGACAGATGCACGTCGCGCTCGACCGGCTGGTCATGCTCGTCGAAGACGCGCACACCGTCGCGGCGGATCTCGGCCGTGTCGCCTTCTTCAAGGAAAATCACCTTGCGGGTGGCCGAGATCACCGCCGAGACATCGGAGGCGACGAAGTTCTCGCCCTCGCCCAGGCCGACCAGCAGCGGGCAGCCCATGCGCGCGCAGACGAAGCGCTCCGGCTCGGCACGGCTGACCACGGCCAGTGCGTAGGCACCGGTCAGCTCCTTCACCGTGTGCTGCAGCGCCAGCAGCAGGTCGTCGCCATCCTTGAGATGATGATGGATCAGGTGCGCGATGACTTCGGTGTCGGTCTGGGATTCGAAGGTGTAGCCCAGCGCGCGCAGCCTTTCGCGCTGCTCTTCGTGGTTCTCGATGATGCCGTTGTGCACCAGCGCCACGCCCTGGCTGATATGCGGGTGCGCGTTGGCTTCGGTGACACCGCCATGGGTGGCCCAACGGGTGTGGCCGATGCCCAGCACCGCATTGAAGCCTTCAGCCTCGGCCGCCGTAGCCATTTCCGACACACGACCGGTACGGCGCACGCGGCGGACCTCCGGCCGGGCGCCCTGGTCGATCACGGCGATGCCCGAGGAATCGTAGCCGCGGTATTCAAGTCGCTTCAGGCCCTCGATCAGCACCGGCACTACGTCGCGATCGGCGATCGCACCCACGATTCCACACATGTCACGCAATTCCTTGAAGACGATCGGCGCATTCTAGCCTGCGTGCCCGGGTTCCCCCTCCTGTCCGCTTAATGAAAGTGTCCGGAAAGGTGTCCGCGGACACCCGGACACCGCGACGAGTCCGCCAAACCGTTGATCTGAAACAGAATAAAGTTGGCACGCTACGTGCTTGGTATTGGCTACCACCGCAAGGCACGCATCCGATGATCCGCGACACTTCCGCCCAGGACCAGATCGTTTCCTCCGCACCGGCCAGCGCCACCCGCGCCAACTGGCACCGCTACCGTTGGCCGGCGGCGGGCGCCCTCGTGCTGCTGGCCGGCATCGGCTGGGCCGTGCACGCCTGGTCCAATGCCAGCCGTTCCTTCGACAGCAGCCGAGTGCGCATCGCCGAAGTGAAGCGGGGTGACCTGGTCCGCGACATCGCCGCCGACGGCCGGGTGATCGCCGCCAACAGCCCGATCCTGTACGCCATCTCGGCCGGTACCGTGGACCTGAAGGTGGTCGCCGGCGACGTGGTCAAGAAGGGCCAGGAACTGGCGATCATCGACAGCCCGGAACTGCGCAGCAAGCTGGCCCAGGAACAGGCCACCCTGGCCGGCCTGGAGGCCGAGGCCAGCCGCGCCGCGCTGGACGCGACCCTGGCCCGCGCCAAGTCGCGCAAGGAAACCGACCAGGCCACCATCGAACGGCAGGCCGCCGACCGCGACCTGCAGCGCTACCAGCGTGGCTACGACGGCGGCGCGGTGCCGCAGATCGACCTGGCCAAGGCCAAGGACTCGCTGAAGAAGGCCGACATCACTCTGGCCAACGCCACCACTGATGCACGCCTGCAGAGCCAGGGCGCCGACCTGGACGCACGCAACAAGCGGCTGCTGGCCGATCGCCAGAAGGCCGTGGTGGCCGAAGTCCAGCGCCAGGTCGATGCACTGACCCTGCGCGCGCCGTTCGATGGCCAGGTCGGCCAGGTGCAGGCGATCCAGTCCACCAACCTCGCCGCCAACGCGCCGGTGCTGGGCGTGGTCGACCTGTCCAAGTTCGAAGTCGAGATCAAGGTTCCGGAGAGCTTCGCCCGTGACCTGGCGATCGGCATGCCCGCACAGCTGACCGGCGGCAACGGCCAGCCGTTCCCGGGCGAGATCAGCGCGGTGTCGCCGGAGGTGGTCAACGGCGAGGTCAACGCCCGCGTGCGCTTTGCCAGCGCGCAGCCCGAGGGCCTGCGCCAGAGCCAGCGGATGTCGGTGCGCGTGCTGCTCGATACCCGCAAAAACGTGCTGAAGGTCGAGCGTGGCCCGTTCGTCGAACAGGGCAACGGCATCGCTTACGTGATGGATGGCCGCACCGCCGTGCGCCGTCCGGTGGAACTGGGCGTCAGCAGCCTGGGCGAAGTGGAAATCAAGTCGGGTGTGCAACCGGGTGACCGCATCGTGGTCTCCGGCAGCGACCTGTTCAAGGACGCCGAACGCGTCTCCGTCAACTGATATCAGAACCCTGAATCCTGGAGAGAGGACACCCCATGTACATGCTCGAAATGCGTTCGGTCGCCAAGGTCTTCCGCACCGAACAGGTGGAAACCCACGCACTGCGCTCGCTGGAACTGCAGGTCAAGGAAGGCGAGTTCGTCGCCGTCACCGGCCCGTCCGGCTCCGGCAAGACCACCTTCCTCAACATCGCCGGTCTGCTGGAAACCTTCACCAGCGGCACCTACATGCTGGACGGGCAGGACGTGAGCACTCTGGGCGACGATGCCCGCAGCCGCCTGCGCAACCAGAAGATCGGCTTCATCTTCCAGGGCTTCAACCTGATCCCCGACCTGAACCTGTTCGACAACGTTGACGTGCCGCTGCGTTACCGAAAGATGAGCGCCAACGAGCGCCGCGAACGCATCGAGAAGGCACTGACCCAGGTCGGCCTGGGCTCACGCATGAAGCACTACCCGAATGAACTGTCCGGCGGCCAGCAGCAGCGTGCGGCGATCGCACGCGCCCTGGCCGGCAGCCCGCGCCTGCTGCTGGCCGACGAACCGACCGGCAACCTGGATACGCAGATGGCACGCGGCGTGATGGAGCTGCTGGAGGAAATCAATGCCGCCGGCACCACCATCGTGATGGTCACCCACGACCCGGAACTGGCCGCGCGCGCGCAGCGCAACGTGCACATCGTCGATGGCCAGGTGACCGACCTGGTGCGTGAGCCGGTGCTGGCCACGCCCGTGCGCCACATCGTCGCCGTCAACGAGTGAGGGCCCGACCATGTTCGCCTACTACGCCCGACTGGCGGCGCGCAGCTTCCGCCGCAACAAGGTCCTGACCGCGCTGATGGTGGTTGCCATCGCACTCGGCATCGGCGCCTCGATGACCACGCTGACCGTCTTCCACGTACTGTCCGGCGACCCGATTCCCGGCAAGAGCGACCGGCTGTTCTACGTGCAGCTCGACGCCGCGACCGGCGCCTATGTCGCCGGCGAAGAGCCGGAAACCCAGTTGACCCGCTTCGACGGTGAAGCGCTGCTGCGCGAAGCCAAGGGTGAGCGGCAGGCGCTGATGAGCGGCGGCGGTGGCACCATCGAGCCGGACAACAGCACGCTCAAGCCCTTCAGCATCGACACCCGCTGGACGTCGGCCGACTTCTTCCCGATGTTCGAGGTACCCATGCAGTACGGCCGCCCCTGGACGCGCGAGGATGACAACGCCCGCGCCCGCGTGGTGGTCATCTCCAAGGCACTCAACGACAAGCTGTTCCAGGGTGCCAACAGCGTGGGACGTGACCTGCGCATGGAAGGCCAGAGCTATCGCGTGGTCGGCGTGATGAAGGATTGGAGCCCGGAGCCGCACTTCTACGATCTGACCACGGGCAGCTACGGCAAGGACGAAGATCTGCTGCTGCCGATCTCCACTTCGTTCGACCTCAAGCTCGGCAACAACGGCAACATGAACTGCTTCGGCGAGAACCCCGACGGCAACAGCTACTCGCTCAATGCACCTTGCGCCTGGCTGCAGTACTGGGTGGAGCTGGACCCGTCCAAGGCCGCCGACTACCGCCGCTACCTGGAAAACTACTCGACCCAGCAGCGCGAGGCCGGCCGCTTCAAGCACCCGCCGAACGTGCGCCTGCGCACCGTGATGGAATGGCTGGACTTCAACGGCGCGGTGCCCAGCGACGTGCGCCTGCAGCTGTGGCTGGCACTGGGCTTCCTCGGCGTCTGCCTGGTCAACACGGTGGGCCTGCTGCTGGCCAAGTTCCTGCGCCGCAGCGGTGAGATCGGCGTGCGCCGCGCCCTGGGCGCCAGCCGTGGGCAGATCTTCCTGCAGTGCCTGGTCGAAGCCGGTGCGGTCGGCGTGGTAGGCGGCGTGCTCGGCATCGGGCTCGCCCTGCTCGGCCTGTACGCGGTGCGCCAGCAACCGGTGGACTACGCGCAGCTCGCTCATCTGGACGGCAGCATGCTGCTGCTCGCACTGGGCCTGACCCTGTTCGCCAGCCTTGCCGCCGGCTTCCTGCCGGCCTGGCGCGCGATGCAGGTCACCCCGGCCATCCAGCTCAAGTCGCAGTAAGCACGAAAACGAGGACTCCCATGGACATCCGCCCCATCCTCAGCACCCTGCGCCGGCACAAGACCGCTGCCGCCCTGATCGTGCTGGAAGTCGCACTGACCTGCGCCATCGTCTGCAACGCACTGTTCCTGGTCAGCCAGCGCGTCGACAAGATCAGCATGCCCAGCGGCATCGCCGAGAACGAACTGGTGATGCTGCGTGTCAGTGGCATCGGCGAGCAGACCAATGCCATGGCGCGCACCCGCGAAGACCTGGCGGCACTGCGCGCGATTCCCGGCGTCACCAGTGCCACCATCATCAACCAGGTGCCGTTCCGCAACGGCTCGTCCAGCAGCAGCATCTCCCGCGAGGTCGACCAGGAGCGCCCGACCACGAATGCGTCGATGTACACCCTGTCCGAAGGCGGGCTGGGCACGATGGGGATCAACCTCATCGCGGGCCGCGATTTCCTTCCCGGCGAGTACATCGAGTTCAAGGAAGCCTCCAAGGGCGGTGCCAAGCAGAAGGCCGTCCCGGTGATCCTCACCCAGAGCACCGCCGCGAAGATGGAGCCCAACGGCAGCGCGCTGGGCAAGACCTACTACATGGGCAAGCAACCCTTGAACGTGGTCGGTATCGTCGACACGCTCAGCACGCCCAATGGCTGGAACGACAACTGGACCAATTCGATGCTGCTGCCGCTGCAGCGGTCCTTCGATGAAGGCGGCACGTACGTGCTGCGGACCGATCCGGCACGGCGCCAGGAAGTACTCGATGCTGCGGCCGCGGCGCTGGAACGCATCGACCCCAACCGGCTGATGCGCGACAAGCTGACCTATGAGGACCAGCGCAAGGACTTCTTCAAGAACGACCGGGCAATGGTCGGCCTGCTGATCACCGTCAGCATCTCGCTGCTGGTGGTCACCGCGCTGGGCATCATCGGCCTGGCCAGCTTCTGGGTGCAGCAGCGCAGCAAGCAGATCGGCATCCGCCGCGCGCTCGGCGCTACCCGCGGGCAGATCCTGCGCTACTTCCAGACCGAGAACTTCCTGCTGGCCACACTGGGCATCGTGCTGGGCATGCTGGCGGCCTACGCCATCAACCTCGCCCTGATGAACATGTACGAGCTGCCGCGCATGCCGCTGTATTACCTGCCACTGGGTGCGCTGCTGCTGTGGGCACTGGGCCAGATCGCGGTGTTCGGGCCGGCCCGGCGTGCCGCAGCGGTACCGCCGGCGGTTGCCACCCGGGGCGCCTGAGATGCGCGCCTGCTGGCTGCTGCTGATGCTGCTTCCATCCCTGCCGGCCCTGGCCGGCAGCAGCAGCGCGCAGACGCTGGAGTGGCGCCAGCAGGATGCACGGCTGGCGCTGCGCTCGACCGAAGGCCAGGTGCGGGTCGAAGCCGCTGCCCCCGAAGCCCGCTTCGGCGTGCGCAGCGGTGACCGCATCCTGCGCGTGGATGACACCGCCGTGCGCAGGATCGAGCATCTGACCGAAGCCCTGCGCCACTCCACCGCCCCCACCGCCTACCTGTTGCTGCGCCGCGACAGGCGCGAACTGACCGTGCCGGTGAATGCGGCTGCCTGGCGCCTGGCACTGGTTGCTCCGGTGCCGCCGCCACCGCCTCCTCCGCCGCGGTAAGCCCGGACCGCGCCTGCGGCCACGGGTTTGGCTATGCTTGATGGGTGGCGCCGGGCTCTCCCGGCGTGTGGACACGAACGGCTCCAACGGCGCCGCCCATCCCTTTCTGCAGAACCGCTTGATGCCTTCGATCCTGATCATCGACGACAACGCCAGCGTGGGTACCGCGCTGGACGTGCTGTTCTCCCTGCACGACATCGACACCCTGCAGGCACAGAGCCCGACCGAGGGCCTGGCACTGCTCGAGTCGCAGCCGGTCGACCTGGTGATCCAGGACATGAACTTCAGCGAGGACACCACGTCCGGGGAAGAAGGCGAGGCCCTGTTCGCGCAGATCCGCGAACGCCACCCTGACCTGCCGGTGATCCTGCTCACGGCCTGGACCCATCTGAGCAGCGCGGTGGACCTGGTCAAGGCCGGTGCCGCCGACTACCTGGCCAAGCCGTGGGACGACCGCAAGCTGCTGACCACGGTCAACAACCTGCTGGAGTTGTCCGAGGCGCGTCGCGAACTGGACCGGCGTCGCAGCCGTGAACTGCGCCAGCGCAACGCACTGGAAGAGAAGTACGACCTGTGCGGCGCCGTGTTCGCCGACCCGGCCAGCGAGCGTGTCATCGCCCTGGCCTGCCAGGTCGCGCGCTCGGAGCTACCGGTGCTGATCACCGGCCCCAACGGCGCAGGCAAGGAGAAGATCGCGCAGATCATCCAGGCCAATTCGCTGGTGGCCAAGGGGCCGTTCATCACGGTCAACTGCGGCGCGCTGCCGTCGGAACTGATCGAAGCGGAACTGTTCGGCGCCGAGGCCGGTGCCTACACCGGCGCCAACAAGGCACGCGAAGGAAAATTCGAAGCAGCCGACGGTGGCACCCTGTTCCTTGACGAGATCGGCAACCTGTCGCTGGGCGGGCAGATGAAGCTGCTGCGCGTGCTGGAAACCGGCCGCTTCGAGCGCCTGGGCTCCAACCGCGAGCGCCAGGTCAAGGTGCGCGTGGTCAGTGCGACCAATGCCGACCTTCCGGCCATGATCCGCGACGGCACCTTCCGCGAAGATCTCTATTACCGCCTCAACACGGTGGAACTGGTGCTGCCGCCACTGGCCGAACGCCCGGGCGACATCGTGCCCCTGGCCGAGCGCTTCCTGGCCTCCGACAAGCCACTGTCCAGTGCCGCGGCCACGGCGCTGCAGCGGCATCCGTGGCCCGGCAATGTGCGTGAACTGCGCAATGTGATCCAGCGCGCCCAGCTGCTGGCCACCGGCAGCCGCATCGAAGTGGCTGACCTCAACCTGCCGCGCACTGCGGCGGCACCGCGCCCGGCACCGGGTGCCGGCAATGATCCTGATCGCGCGCGCATCGAGGATGTGCTGGCACGCAACCATGGCGTGATCGCGCAGGCCGCGGCCGAGCTCGGGCTCAGCCGCCAGGCGCTGTACCGGCGCATGGACCGCCACGGCATTCCGCGCGAATGAAGCGGCGCTCGTTCACCTTCCGCCTGTTCCTGCGCCTGCTGCCGGTGCTGGCGCTGGCTGCCGCGTTGCCGTGGCTGCTGGCGTACTGGATGGATCACGGCTGGGTGATCACCACGGTATCGACGCTGGTCCTGCTGTCGCTGATGTGGTGGACCCTGCGCCGCGCGACCGCACCGGTGCGCTCGCTGATGCGCGCGCTCTCCGGCACCACCAGCAGCTACCGCGATGGTGAGTACAACTTCGGCGTGCACTGGCCGGGCAATGATGAGCTGGGCGACCTGGTGCAGGCGCACCGCGAGCTGGGCGATGTGCTGCGTGCGCAGCGGCAAGGGCTGGTGCAGCGCGAACTGCTGCTCGACACCATGGTGCAGAACACGCCGGTGGCAATGCTGCTGATCGCGTCCGGCGGCGATGGCATCGCCCGCGTGGTGTTCTCCAACCTGGCCGCGCGCAAGCTGCTGCACGGCGGCTGGAAGCTGGAAGGCCAGCGCCTGGAGGATGTGCTGGAGCAGGTGCCGGTGGAGCTGCGCGACGCGATCGCCCGCGGCGGCGACAGCCTGTTCGCGGTGCATGCCGAAGGCGAGGACGGCGACGAGGAAGACGAGCAGGTCTACCACCTCTCACGCCGCGCGTTCCAGCTCAACGGCCGCCCGCACGACCTGCTGCTGGTACGCCTGCTGACCGCCGAACTGCGCCGCCAGGAGGTGCAGACCTGGAAGAAGGTGATCCGGGTGATCAGCCACGAGCTCAACAATTCGCTGGCGCCGATCGCTTCGCTGGCACATTCCGGCGGCGTGCTGGTGCAGCGCGAACGCTTCGACCGGCTGCCGGAAATCTTCACCACCATCGAAGACCGTGCGCGCCACCTGGAGGGCTTCATCCGTGGCTATGCGCGCTTTGCCAAGCTGCCCCAGCCACAGCTGCAGACCGTGCACTGGGCGCCGTTCCTGTCCAGCCTGCGCCAGCAGATTCCGTTCACCATGGAGCGCGAGCCGGACGAGGCGCTGAGCAGCCGCATCGACATCGCGCAGTTCGGGCAGGCACTGTTGAACCTGCTGAAGAACGCGCACGAAGCCTGCGCGGAAGCCGATCCGCCCAACGATGACGTGCAGGTGCAGCTGACACGGCTGCCGCAATGGCTGCGCCTGGACGTGCTGGACCGCGGCAAGGGCATGAACGAGCAGGTACTGCAGAACGCGCTGATGCCGTTCTATTCGACCAAGCGCAATGGCACCGGATTGGGGCTGGCGCTGACCCGCGAGATCGTGGAGGCGCATGGCGGGCGGGTGTCGCTGCAGAATCGCGGCGATGGCGGGTTGTGCGTGTCGATCCTGCTGCCGGCGGGTTGAGTGGATCGATGGGGTGGATCCACGCCATGCGTGGATGTGCCGACCGAGGTCGGCCCCTACCAGACCCGTCGCATCGCCACCCGCAGGTGCATCGGAAACCCGAGCGCAGCCTCTTCGGCCATGACGGTGCGCAGGCCGTAGTTCCACTGCGCCTCAGGCACTACGTCGAACCCTTCGCTGGCATAGAAAGCTGCATTCCACGGCACGTCGCTCAAGGTGGTCAGCACCGCTGCAGCAAAGCCGGAGGCCCTGGCCTGCGCCAATGCATGCCGCAGCAACGCACGGCCATGGCCGCGACGCGCATGCACCGGGTCGACGTCCATCTGCAGCACATGGAATTCACCGCACAGCTCGCCCGCCAGCAGGTAACCGGCAATGCCGCCCCCGGCGGCATCCACGACCCATAGCTGACCACGCTGACGGCCATCGCGCAGTGTCGGCAGATCCAGCCCATGACCCGCGAACACGGGATAGGCCTCGTGGCCCTTCAACACCTCGCCGGCGCGCTGCTCGATGCCCGGCAGCACACCGAGTTCACCGGCGTGCGGAACGCGGGGCTCAGGACTTCTTGAGCGGGCGCTTCCAGCCATCGATGGTTTCCTGCCGTGCGCGTGCCAGGGTCAGCTTGCCATCCGGCGCGTTGCGGGTGATGACCGAACCGGCGGCGATGGTTGCGCTTTCGCCGATGGTCACCGGTGCCACCAGCGAGCTGTTGGAACCGATGAACGCGTTGTCGCCGATGGTGGTGGTCGACTTGTTCACGCCGTCGTAGTTGCAGGTGATGGTGCCGGCACCGATGTTCACCTTGCTGCCGATGACCGCGTCGCCCAGATAGGTCAAATGGTTGGCCTTGCTGCCGACGCCGAGGGTGACCTTCTTGGTTTCGACGAAGTTGCCGACGTGCACGCCATCGGCCAGCACGGTACCTGGGCGCAGGCGCGCGAACGGGCCGACCAGCGCAGCGCCCTCGGTGACCACGCCTTCCAGATCGCAGTGTGCGCGCACTTCCGTGCCCGGCCCGAGATTGACGTCCTTCAGACGGTTGAACGGGCCAACGGTGACGCCATCGCCGAGCACGATGTTGCCTTCCAGCACGACGTCGACGTCGATCAGCACATCGCTGCCGACGGTAACGGTACCGCGGATATCCAGCCGCGCCGGATCTCGCACGCGCGCCCCCTGCGCGCACAGCGCACGCACCGCGCGCCGCTGCCAGGCCCGCTCCAGCTGCGACAGCTGCCAGGGATCGTTCGCGCCTTCGGCCTCCTGCGCGTCGGCGACCAGCGCCATCTCGGCCGGCGTGTACTCGTGGGCAGCAAAGGCGAAGACATCCGTCAGGTAGTACTCACCCTGTGCATTGCTGTTGGAAAGCTGCGACAGCCAGCGGCGCAGTGCGGTCGACTCGGCCGCGATGATGCCGGTATTGATCGTGCGTACGCGCAGTTGATCGTCAGTGGCATCCTTCTGCTCGACGATCGAGCCCACCTTGCCCTCGGCATCGCGCAGCACGCGGCCGTAGCCGGTGGGGTCGTCGACCTCGGCGACCAGCACCGCCAGGCGGCCCGGCTGCGCCAGCAGGTCACGCAGGGTCTGCGCGCGGATCAGCGGCACGTCGCCGTACAGCACCAGCACCTGTGCAGCATCGGGCACCTGCGGCATTGCCTGCGCCACCGCATGGCCCGTGCCGAGCTGCTGGGCCTGCTCGGCCCACTGCAGGTCAGGCTGGCCCGCAAAGTGCTGCCGCACCGCTTCACCACCATGACCGTAGACCACGTGGATGGCGGCAGGCTGCAGCTCGCGTGCCGCGGCAATCACATGTGCCAGCATCGGCTCGCCGGCGATAGGCTGCAGCACTTTCGGCAGCACCGATTTCATGCGCTTGCCCGCGCCGGCGGCGAGGATGATGACGTGCAGGGGTTGGGTCATGGCAACGGCAATCTGTGGTTCGTTGCCGATGATTCTAGTGCGTGGGCCGCTAACATGGGGGCCTGCCCGTCCTCACGCCAACCATGAGCCTGCTCCGCCAGGGAAGCGCCTACCTCGTCATCGGCGCACTGCAGCTGCTGCTCGACTGGGCGGTGTTCGTGCTGGCCACGGCGGCGGGCGTGCCCGTGGTACCGGGCAACCTGGCCGGGCGACTGGCCGGCATGCTGCTGGGTTTCTGGTTGAACGGGCGGATCACCTTCGCCACGGCCGATGGCCAGCAACGGCTGGGCTGGCGCCGCTTCGCGCGCTTCCTGCCACTGTGGCTGCTGCTCACCACGGCCAGCACGCTGCTGGTATCTGCCGCGGATCATGCGCTGGGCCTGCAGTACGCCTGGCTGGCCAAGCCGCTGGTGGAAGGCGGGCTGGCCGCTGTCTCGTTCCTGCTGATGCGCTACGTGGTGTATCGCTGATACGAGGTGGGGATCCGGATCGGTAGAGTCGACTGTCAGTCGACTGCCTTTCGATCAGGCCGCGAAAAACCCGCGCTGCGCGCGATAGTCGAGCAACGGTCGACTCTACCCAGTGCGGTCGGCACCAACAAAAACGCCGGCACAAGGCCGGCGTTCTCGTGGGTGCAGCGTGAACCTCAGTGCTTGAGGGTCTTGCGCAGGCGCTCCAGCGCCTGCAGCTGCACCACGGCCTCGGCCAGCTTCTGCTGGGCTTCGGCAATTTCCATGGCTTCACCACGGTTGGCCAGGATGCGCTCGGCTTCTTCCTTGGCCTTGCGGACCGAGGCTTCGTCGATGTCCTGTGCGCGGATCGCGGTGTCGGCCAGCACGGTCACCACCTGCGGCTGCACTTCCAGGATGCCGCCGGAAATGGCGAAATCCAGCTGCTCGCCGTTCGGCGTGGTCACCACCACCTTGCCTGGCTTCAGGCGGGTGATCAGCGGCGCGTGCTTGGGCGCGATGCCCAGTTCGCCCAGCTCACCGGTGGCCACGACCAGGGTCGCTTCGCCACGGAAGATTTCCTGCTCGGCGCTGACGATGTCGCAACGGATCGTGCTCATGCAAATCTCTTCGCTGTTCGCGGCGGCGCAATGCCACCGTGGGAGTCCACCGGTGCGGGCGATTGCCCGGCACCGGCGTCAGGTCGGGCAGGATCGCTCCCGCCCGTCCCGGATCAGGCCTTCTCGGCCATCTTCTTGGCCTTCTCGACCGCTTCTTCGATGCCGCCGACCATGTAGAACGCCTGCTCCGGCAGGTGGTCGTACTCGCCATCGACGATGGCCTTGAAGCCACGGATGGTGTCCTTCAACGGCACGTACTTGCCCGGCGAACCGGTGAACACTTCGGCCACGTGGAACGGCTGGCTGAAGAAGCGCTCGATCTTGCGGGCGCGCGACACGGCCTGCTTGTCTTCTTCGGACAGTTCGTCCATGCCCAGGATGGCGATGATGTCCTTCAGTTCCTTGTACTTCTGCAGGGTCTGCTGGACGCGCTGGGCGGTGTCGTAGTGCTCGTGGCCGATGACCAGCGGGTCCATCTGGCGGCTGGTGGAGTCCAGCGGATCGACGGCCGGGTAGATACCCAGCGAGGCGATCGAACGCGACAGGGTGACGGTCGAGTCCAGGTGGGCGAAGGTGGTCGCCGGCGACGGGTCGGTCAGGTCGTCCGCGGGAACGTAGACGGCCTGGATCGAGGTGATCGAACCGTTCTTGGTCGAGGTGATGCGTTCCTGCAGGACGCCCATTTCCTCGGCCAGGGTCGGCTGGTAACCCACGGCCGACGGCATACGGCCCAGCAGTGCCGACACTTCGGTACCGGCCAGGGTGTAGCGGTAGATGTTGTCGACGAACAGCAGGACGTCCTTGCCCTTGCCGTTTTCGTCCTTCTCGTCGCGGAAGTACTCGGCCATGGTCAGGCCGGTCAGGGCGACGCGCAGACGGTTGCCCGGCGGCTCGTTCATCTGGCCGTACACCATCGCCACCTTGTCGAGGACGTTGGAGTCCTTCATTTCGTGGTAGAAGTCGTTGCCCTCACGGGTACGCTCACCCACGCCGGCGAACACGGACAGACCGCTGTGCGCCTTGGCGATGTTGTTGATCAGCTCCATCATGTTGACGGTCTTGCCGACGCCGGCGCCGCCGAACAGGCCGACCTTGCCGCCCTTGGCGAACGGGCACATCAGGTCGATGACCTTGATGCCGGTTTCCAGCAGTTCGGTGGCCGGGGACTGGTCTTCGTACGACGGGGCCGCACGGTGGATTTCCCAGCTGTCGCTGGCGGCCACCGGGCCGGCTTCGTCGATCGGACGGCCGAGCACGTCCATGATGCGGCCCAGGGTGCCAGCACCGACCGGCACGGAGATGCCGCGGTTGGTGTTGGTGGCGATCAGGTTGCGCTTCAGGCCATCGGTGGAACCGAGGGCGATGGTGCGCACCACGCCGTCGCCCAGCTGCTGCTGGACTTCAAGGGTGATTTCGGTGTTGTCGACCTTCAGTGCGTCGTACACCTTCGGCACCGACTCACGCGGGAATTCGACGTCGACGACCGCGCCGATGATCTGAACGATCTTGCCCTGACTCATTGCTGCATCCTCTAATGTGTGCTTTGAACGAACGCGGTCAGACTGCTGCCGCGCCGCCGACGATTTCGGAGATTTCCTGGGTGATCGCTGCCTGGCGCGCCTTGTTGTAGACGAGCTGCAGGGTGCCGATCAGCTTGTTGGCGTTGTCGCTCGCCGCCTTCATCGCAACCATGCGTGCGGCATGCTCGGAGGCGACGTTTTCCAGCAGTGCCTGGTACACCAGCGACTCGATGTAGCGCGTCATCACGTGCTCCAGCACGGTCGCGGCATCGGGTTCGTACAGGTAATCCCAGTCGTGGTGAGCGACCTGCTTCTCAGCCGGCGGCAGCGGCAGCAGCTGATCGAAGCTGGCCTTCTGCGTCATGGTGTTCACGAAGCGGTTGTAGACCAGGTACACGCGGTCGACCTTGCCTTCGGTGAAGGCGTCGAGCATGACCTTGATCACACCGATCAGCGATTCCAGCTTCGGCACGTCGCCGATGTGGGTCACGCTGCCGACCATGTTGACCTTCACGCGGCGGAAGAAGGTCGATGCCTTCTGGCCGATGGTCACCAGGTCCACTTCGGCACCCTTGTCCTGCCATGCCTTGGCTTCGCCGAGCATCTTGCGGAACAGGTTGTTGTTCAGGCCGCCGGCCAGGCCGCGATCGGAGGAGATCACGATGAACCCGACCCGCTTGACCTGCTCGCGCTCGACCAGGAAAGGATGCTGGTAGTCGGTGCTGGCCTGGGCCAGGTGGCCGATCACCTGCTTCATCGCCTGCGCGTACGGACGCGAGGTCTTCATCCGATCCTGCGCCTTGCGGATCTTGGAGGCCGAGACCATTTCCAGGGCGCGCGTCACCTTGCGGGTGTTCTGCACGCTCTTGATCTTGGTTTTGATTTCGCGTCCGCTTGCCATCTCTTGTTTCCCGTGGCGCGGGGCTGATGCCCCGCGTTGTTCAACCGTTTGTCATCTGGTCCAGCGGAGCCGGTGGCTCCGCTCTACAGGACCGCGATTACCAGCTGCCGGTGGTCTTGAACTCGGCGATGCCCTTCTTGAAGGCACCTTCGATGTCGTTGTCCCAACCGCCGGTGGCGTTGACCTTGCTGACCAGCTCGCCCTGGGTGTTGGCGAAGTGGGCGTGCAGGCCTTCTTCGAACGCCAGCAGCTTGTTGACCGGCACGTCGTCGAGGTAACCCTCGTTGACGGCGTAGATCGACAGCGCCTGGTTGGCGATCGACATCGGCGCGTACTGCTTCTGCTTCATCAGCTCGGTGACGCGCTGGCCACGCTCCAGCTGCTTGCGGGTTGCTTCGTCCAGGTCCGAGGCGAACTGCGCGAACGCAGCCAGCTCACGGTACTGGGCCAGCGAGATACGGATGCCGCCCGACAGCTTCTTGATGATCTTGGTCTGGGCCGAGCCACCGACGCGCGACACCGAGATACCGGCGTTCACGGCCGGGCGGATGCCGGCGTTGAACAGGTCGGTTTCCAGGAAGATCTGGCCGTCGGTGATCGAGATCACGTTGGTCGGAACGAAGGCGGACACGTCGCCGGCCTGGGTTTCGATGATCGGCAGCGCGGTCAGCGAACCGGTCTTGCCGGTGACCTTGCCTTCGGTGAACTTCTCGACGTATTCCTCGGACACGCGGGCAGCGCGCTCGAGCAAACGGGAGTGCAGGTAGAACACGTCACCCGGGTAGGCTTCACGGCCCGGCGGGCGCTTCAGCAGCAGCGAGATCTGGCGGTAGGCCACGGCCTGCTTGGACAGATCGTCGTACACGATCAGCGCGTCTTCGCCGCGGTCCATGAAGTACTCACCCATGGTGCAGCCCGAGTAGGCGCTGATGTACTGCATGGCAGCCGATTCGGAAGCGGTCGCGGCCACCACGATGGTGTGGGCCAGCGCGCCGTTCTCTTCCAGCTTGCGCACGATGTTGGCGATGGTCGAAGCCTTCTGGCCGATCGCAACGTACACGCACTTGATGCCGGTGCCCTTCTGGTTGATCACCGCGTCGATCGCCATGGCGGTCTTGCCGGTCTGGCGGTCACCGATGATCAGCTCGCGCTGGCCACGGCCGATCGGGATCATGGCGTCGACCGACTTGTAACCGGTCTGCACCGGCTGGTCGACCGACTTGCGCCAGATCACGCCCGGAGCAACGCGCTCCACCGGAGCGGTCAGGTCGGTGCCCAGCGGGCCCTTGCCGTCGATCGGCTCGCCCAGCGCGTTCACGACGCGGCCCAGCAGTTCCGGACCGACCGGCACTTCCAGGATGCGGCCGGTGGTCTTGGCGACGTCGCCTTCGCGCAGGTGCTCGTAGTCACCCAGGACCACGGCGCCGACCGAGTCGCGCTCCAGGTTCAGGGCCAGGGCGAAGGTGTTGTTCGGCAGTTCGATCATTTCGCCCTGCATCACGTCGGCCAGACCGAAGATGCGCACGATGCCGTCGGACACGCTGGTCACGGTGCCTTCGTTGCGCGATTCCGCGGCCAGCTTGACCTTCTCGATGCGGTTCTTGATCAGTTCGCTGATTTCGGAGGGGTTGAGCGTGGTTGCCATCGTCAAGTCCTAGTGCCGGCAGCGGGGCCGGACGTTAAATGAATTCAGTTAGCGAGCGCGGTCTGCAGACGGGCCAGCTTGCCCTTCAGCGAACCATCGATGACCACGTCGCCGGCGTCGATCACGGCGCCGCCGATCAGCGAGGCATCGACCGCGGTGGTCACGTCGACCTCGCGGTTGAAGCGCTTGCGCAGCGCGACCTTGATCGCATCCAGCTCACCGGCCGACAGCTCGGCCGCCGAGGTCACGGTGGCCTTGACCACGTGCTCGGCTTCGGCGCGCAGGGCATCGAACATGCCGGAGATTTCCGGCAGCAGCGGCAGACGATGCGAGTCGGCCAGGATGGCCAGGAAGCGCGAGTAGGTCTCGCCGTGGGTCACCGGCGCCAGCAGGGCGACGGCGTCGTCACGGCCCAGCTCCGGGTTGGCGAGCAGGGCCGCCACGCGCGGGTCGGCGGCGACGTGGGCGGAGAACGCCAGGGCGTCCGACCACGGCGCGAACGCGCCTTCGTCGCGCGCGGTCGCGAACGCGGCGCGGGCGTACGGGCGGGCAAGCGTGAGGGCCTGGCTCATCCTTAGATCTCCGAGGCCAGCTCGTCGAGCAGCGCCTTGTGGGCGTTGGCGTCGATTTCGCGCTTGAGCAGCTTTTCGGCACCGGTCACGGCCAGCGCGGACACCTGCTTGCGCAGATCTTCACGGGCACGGTTGGCGGCGGCGTCGATTTCAGCCTGGGCCAGTTCCTTCTGACGGGTGGCTTCGGTGATCGCTTCGTTACGGGCAGCATCAACGATCTGGTTGGCGCGCGCGTGGGCCTGGTCGATGATCTCGTTGGCCTTGGTGCGTGCTTCTTTCAGCGCTTCGTTGACCTTCTCCTGCGCCTGGGCCAGATCTTTCTGGCTGCGGTCGGCAGCAGCGAGGCCTTCAGCAATCTTCTGCTGGCGCTCTTCGATCGCGTTCATCAGCGGCGGCCAGATCTTGGTCGCGATGATCCAGATCAGACCAGCGAAGGCGAGCGCCTGCGCAAGAAGGGTGAAATTGATATTCATGGTTAGCTCGATCGCTGGTTTCGGGGTGGACGCGCCGCCGTAGCGGCGCATCCGGCCTTCATCCGAAACCGGGTGCATCAGCACCCGGTCGTCTCAAACCGCTGTATCAGCCGGCCAGAGCCTTGGTGACGGCGCCAGCGAAGGCAGCCGACAGCGGGTTGGCGAAGGCCAGCAGCAGGCCGACGGCGACCGAGATGATGAACGCGGCGTCGATCAGGCCGGCGGTGATGAACATGCGGACCTGCAGGACCGGGATCAGTTCCGGCTGGCGGGCGGCCGACTCCAGGAACTTACCAGCCATGATGGCCAGACCCAGACCGGCGCCCAGCGCGGCCAGGCCGATCATGATGCCGACGGCAAGGGCGGTGGAGCTCTGAATCTGCGCGAAGTTGGTCAGGACGGCGAAGTACATGGTTATCTCCAGGAACTTAAGTTGCTAAGGGTGATGAAACGGATGAAGGTTGAAACGCGTTGAAGCTTGAAACTCAGTGAGCGTCTTCCGACAGGCTCAGGTACACGATCGACAGCATCATGAAGATGAAGGCCTGCAGCGGGATCACCAGCAGGTGGAACAGCATCCAGCCGAGGCCGAACGCACCACCGGCAATGGCACCGAAGAAACCGGCACCACCCAGCACCCAGATCAGCAGGAACACGATTTCGCCGCCGAACATGTTGCCGAACAGTCGCATCGCCAGCGAGATCGGCTTGCTCAGCCACTCGACGATGTTGAGGATCAGGTTGAACGGCATCATCCACTTGCCGAACGGCGCCGTCAGGAATTCCTTGATGAAGCCCAGCAGGCCCTTCGACTTCAGTGCGAAGAACAGCATCAGGAAGAACACGCTGATGGCCATGCCCAGGGTGGCATTGACGTCGGCGGTCGGCACCGGCTTCCAGTAGTGGATGCCCGCCCATTCCAGCGGCTTGGCGATGAAGTCGGCCGGGATCATCTTGATCAGGTTCATCATCAGGATCCAGAAGAAGATCGTGATGGCGATCGGCGTGACCAGCTTGCTCTTGCCGTGGTAGGTGTCCTTGGCCTGGCGGTCGACGAACTCCAGGCAGATCTCGACGAAGGCCTGCCACTTGCCCGGCACGCCGGCGGTGGCCTTGCGGGTGCCCAGCCAGAACGCGACGACGATCACCAGGCCCATCAGGACCGCGGTGAGGAAGGTATCGACGTGGATATGCCAGAACATACCCTCACCCTTGCCGACCGGCGCGGTCAGGTTGTGCAGGTGATGCTGGATGTAGCTGGTAGGGGTTAGAGCCTCGCCCGCCATGTGTCCGGAACCTTCAGTTAATTGAATTCTGTCAACGCCTGGCCATGGCCAGGACCTGGAACATCAAGCCGACGGCGATACCGGCCAACAGCGCCAATGCAGGCAGCTTGAAGACCAGGAACCCCACCAGCAGGACGCCGAAAACCACCACCCACTTGGCCACGATCGCAATGATCAGGCGAGCCATCGCCGATCCTGCGGCCACGGCTCCCCCGCTCAGTGCCATCCGCGCTGCCACCCAGCCACCGGCCGAAATGGCCACACCGGACGCCAGCGCGCCGAGGGCATACTTCGGACCCACCAGCAGGAAGGCCAGGGCCAGGACAGCGACCGCGGCCAGCGGGTAGACCGCGGCGCGCAGCATCAGTCGCCGACCCGCATCAACGGAGTTCAGCACAGGACGTCCCGCGTGGTTGCAAGTGGAGGGCTGAGGCGGCTACAGCAGAGGGGGCCTCATCGAGCCGCCAAATTATAGCAATGGGACAATTTGCGAGACAACCGCTCCCTGTTCATCCCAGGAGGCCGCAAGTTGCGGTAACGGTTACATTTTTGCGTGCCACCCAGGGGACAATGACGTCCGCATGATGCTGCAGCGCAGTATTGAACTTTGGTCGCAGGCTGCGGAACTTTCGCCGAATGCGCCGGTCCGATCTTTCGACCTGCCTGCAGCAACCTCGTCGACGCTTCGCCCCGCAGGTCCCACGATGGCCCCGAAGCCCGGCTCCGGGGCCATCTTTTTGCATCGTCGCGACAGCGCTGAACCTTGCACATCCCGTGGACCATACGTTCACGGATGGTGGACGCCGCCGTCCGGCACAGTGGCCTTCATTCTGATGAACCACTGCAAGGACTCTTCGATGCGCTCCGTTCCCACCCTGCTCGCCCTCTCCCTGCTCGCCGCAGGCGCTTCGTTCGCCAATGCCGCCCACGCCGCGGAAGGCGACGACCGTTTCGCCATCCGCCTGGGTGCGATGAACATCGATTCGGACAACACGCTCCGCGGCAGGACCAACGTGGCTGGCCAGGACATCGCCCTGAACCAGGACTTCAAGCTGGGTGGCAAGGAATGGGAGCCGCGCATCGACGGCATGTTCCGCATCAGCAACCGCCAGCGCCTGTTGTTCAACTACTTCAAGTACGACAAGGATCGCCGCGAGACACTGGACCAGGGCATTTCCTTCGGCGGCGAGAACGTGCCGGCCGGCAGCTTCGTGAAGGGTGAACTGAAGTACCAGGTGGCCAGCCTGGTCTATGACTACTCGGTCGTCGATACCGACACCTTCGACCTCGGCCTGCAGATCGGTGGCGAGTACGCCAAGGTCAGCACCAAGGGCTATGCCGACCTGGGCACCGTGTACGAAGGCCAGTTCCTCGACGAGAAGGCCGATGGCATCGCGCCGGTGGTGGGTGCGCGCATGACCTTCACCCCGTCCGAGCGCTGGATGATCACGCTGCAGGGCCAGTACCTGAACACGCGTTGGGGCAGCTTCGATGACTACAAGGGCGACCTGAGCCGCGCCAATGCCATCGTCGATTACCGCTTCACCAAGAACTTCGGCGTGTTCGCCGGCTACGACTGGTTCAAGCTGGACGTGGACAAGAAGGGCAGCGACGGCACCGTCGGCCTGAAGCAGGAATTCAAGGGCCCGGTGGCAGGCGTCAGCTTCGTGTTCTGATCCCCCGCCCCTTCCACGGCACTCTCTCTCCTGGCGCGGCCTCCGGACTATCGGGGCCGCGCTTTTTTGTGCTGTTTTCCCCTGTGTGCAGGAGCAAGAGCGGCTGGGTCGAGCGCTGGAGGGAGCGGGGGCTGCGTGCGAATGTCCCCCGGCGCCGGCCTGCGGCCGGCACCTCCTCCTTTACTTCGCACACAGCCCCCGCTCCCTGCGCGTGTCAGGCATCCAGGCGGCTTTGGCAGCAGCTCTCGACTGTCCGCAAGCCGAGCCGCTGCGCGGGTGGTAGGCGTTTCGACAAAGTAAAGGAGGAGGCGACCGCCGCAGGCGGACGACGGGGGACATTTGTCGAAATGCCTGCCACCCGCGCAGCGGCCCAGACCCTCGCGATGTGCAGCCGAAGACGCCCCGCAGCCAACGAAAAAGCCCCGGCAGAAGCCAGGGCTTTTCGTTCGCAACGGCGCGGGCGCCTTACTTCTTCTTCGGCATGTACAGATCGGTGATCGTGCCGTCGTAGATTTCCGAGGCCATCGCCACCGACTCGCTCAGCGTCGGGTGCGCGTGGATGGTGTGGCCGATGTCTTCGGCTTCGGCACCCATCTCGATGGCCAGGCCGATCTCGGCCAGCAGGTCACCGGCATGCACGCCGACGATGGCACCACCGATGATGCGGTGGGTCTCTTCGTCGAAGATCAGCTTGGTGAAGCCCTCGGTGCGGCCGATGCCGATCGCGCGGCCGCTGGCCGCCCACGGGAACTTGGCCACGCCGACCTTCAGGCCCTTGGCCTTGGCCTCGGTCTCGGTGACGCCAACCCAGGCGATTTCCGGGTTGGTGTAGGCCACCGACGGAATCACGCGTGCCACCCACTCCTTCTTGTGGCCAGCGGCCACTTCGGCGGCCAGCTTGCCCTCGTGCGTGGCCTTGTGGGCCAGCATCGGGTTGCCGACGATGTCGCCGATGGCAAAGATGTGCGGCACGTTGGTGCGCATCTGGCGATCGACCGGAATGAAGCCACGCTCGGTGACCTGCACGCCGGCCTTCTCGGCATCGATCTTCCTGCCGTTCGGCGAGCGGCCCACGGCCACCAGCACGCGGTCGAAGGTGCCCTGCGCCAGCGCGGGCGACTGGCCTTCCTCGGCAGCTTCGAAGGTGACGGTGATGCCCTTGGCATCGGCGGTGACGCCGGAGGCCTTGGTCTTCAGGTGCACTTCGATGCCCTGCTTCTTCAGGCGGTCGGCCAGCGGCTTGACCAGGTCCTTGTCGGCACCCGGCATCAGCTGGTCCATGAACTCGACCACGGTGACCTTGCTGCCCAGCGCGCCATACACGGTGGCCATTTCCAGGCCGATGATGCCGCCGCCGACGACCAGCAGCGAGCCCGGCACTTCGGCCAGCTCCAGCGCATCGGTGGAGTCCATCACGCGCGTGTCGTCCCAGGGGAAGTTGGGCAGCTTCACCGCCTGCGAACCGGCGGCGATGATGCACTTCTGGAAGCGCAGCAGCTGGGTGCTGCCGTCAGCGGCGGTGATCTCCAGCTCGTTGGCCGAGACGAACCTGCCGACGCCCTGCACGCTGCGGACCTTGCGCTGCTTGGCCATGCCGGCCAGGCCCTTGGTCAGCTGGTTGACGACCTTTTCCTTGTACTGGCGCAGCTTGTCCAGGGTGATGGTCGGCTTGCCGAACTCGACGCCGAAATCACCGGCGTGGGCCACTTCGTCGATCACCGCTGCGGCATGCAGCAGCGCCTTGGACGGAATGCAGCCAACGTTGAGGCAGACGCCACCGAGGCTGGCGTAGCGCTCGACCAGCACGGTATCCAGGCCAACGTCGGCGGCGCGGAAGGCGGCGGTGTAGCCGCCCGGGCCCGAGCCCAGCACGACCATTTCGCATTCGATATCGGCCGGCTTGCCGCTGGACAGCGCCGGCTTCGGTGCGGCCGGTTCAGCCGGGGCGCGGTGCGACGGGGTCACCGGCGGCTTGCTGGCCGGCGCAGCTGCGGCCGGAGCCGGTGCCGCGGCCTTGGCCGGGGCTTCTGTGGCGCCTTCGGTTTCCAGCACCACGACCACGGCGCCTTCGGACAGGCTGTCGCCCAGCTTGACCTTCAGTTCCTTGACCACACCGGCGGCCGAAGACGGCACTTCCAGGGTGGCCTTGTCCGATTCCAGGGTCACCAGACCCTGATCCTTCTTCACCGTGTCGCCGACGGCGACCAACACTTCGATCACCGGCACATCGCTGTAATCGCCGATGTCGGGAACCTTGACTTCAATCGTGGCCATGGTGGTTTTCCTCGTGCCCGGCCGGCATGGCCGGCGGGCTGTCACTGCATCTGTTCACGCGGCCGCGCCAGGGGGAGGCAGCCGCACGGTGGGGGCGAAGCGGTGCCTTACAGCAGCACGCGGCGCATGTCGGCCAGTACCTGCGACAGGTAGGTGGTGAAGCGTGCGGCCAGGGCGCCATCGATGACGCGGTGGTCGTAGCTCAGCGACAGCGGCAGCATCAGCTTCGGCGCGAATTCCTTGCCATTCCAGACCGGCTGGATGGAGGACTTGGAGACGCCGAGGATGGCCACTTCCGGTGCATTGACGATCGGGGTGAACGCGGTGCCGCCGATGCCGCCCAGCGAGCTGATCGAGAAGCAGCCGCCGCTCATGTCGGCCGGGCCCAGCTTGCCGTCGCGCGCCTTCTTGGCCAGTTCGCCGGTTTCCTGCGCGATCTGCACCACGCCCTTCTTGTCCACGTCGCGGATGACCGGCACGACCAGGCCGTTCGGCGTGTCGGCGGCGAAACCGATGTGGAAGTACTTCTTCAGGGTCAGGTTTTCACCGCTGGCATCGAGCGAAGCGTTGAATTCCGGGAACTTCTTCAGCGCCGCGGCACTGGCCTTGATCAGGAAGGCGAGCATGGTCAGCTTGATGCCGGCCTTCTCGTTCTCCTTGTTCAGCGCCACGCGCAGCCCTTCCAGGTCGGTGATGTCGGCCTGCTCGAACTGGGTGACATGCGGGATCATCGCCCAGTTGCGGGCCAGGTTCGCGCCGGAGATCTTCTTGATGCGCGACAGCGGCTGCACTTCGGTCTCGCCGAACTTGCTGAAGTCGACCTTCGGCCACGGCAGCAGGTTCAGGCCACCACCGGCGGCAACGGCACCACCGGCAGCGGCCGGCACGCCGCCGCTGAGCGCGGCCTTGACGAACTTCTGCACGTCACCCTTGGTGATGCGGCCGCCCTTTTCGGTGCCGTTGATCTGCAGCAGGTCCACGCCCAGCTCGCGGGCGAACACGCGCACGGCCGGGGTGGCATACGGCACCTTGGCCGGCAGCACGCCATCGGCATTGAACTGCACCGGCGGGCTGGACGGGGTACCGGCCGAGGCGACCTCGCGGGCGGCCAGCTTGTCCGGCTGGGCCGGCACGGCGACCGGCTCGACCTTGGTGGCGGTTTCGGCGGCGGCCGGGGCAGCGGCAGCGGCGGCCTTGCTCGGGGCCGGCGCGGCAGCGCCCTCGGCCTCGATGATGGCGACCACGGCACCCTGCGACAGATTGTCGCCGACCTTGACCTTCAGCTCCTTGACCACGCCAGCAACCGACGACGGCACTTCCATGGTGGCCTTGTCGCTTTCCAGCGTGACCAGGCCCTGGTCCTTCTTGACCGTATCGCCGACGGCGACCAGCACTTCGATGACCGGGATGTCGGTGTAATCGCCGATGTCCGGCACCAGCGCTTCAACGGCACCGCCGCTGGCGGCCGGGGCGGCCGGCGCAGCAGCGGCCGGGGCCGGCGCGCTCTGGGTGGCGGCTGCCGGGGCAGCAGCCTTGGCCGGTGCCGGTGCGGCGGCGGCCGGCTTGGCAGCTTCGCCTTCGGCCACTTCGATCAGCGCCACGACCTTGCCTTCGGAGAGGTTGTCGCCGACCTTGACCTTCAGTTCCTTGACCACGCCCGCCACCGAGGACGGCACTTCCATGGTCGCCTTGTCGCTTTCCAGCGTCACCAGGCCCTGGTCCTTCTTGACCGTGTCGCCGACGGCGACAAGCACCTCGATTACCGGGATATCGCTGTAGTCACCGATATCGGGGACAAGTGCTTCCTTGATTTCGGCCATGGGGATAACTCCGGCAATCTGGTGTAGGGAAACGTCTATTGTGCGGCCAGCGGGGTCCAGCGCCAACCGTTACAGCTGTTTTCAGTACGCACGCAGCCGGGACACGCTGTTGCTCATGGGTTGCGGCCTTGACCAGTCGGTAGCGTATTGTCCCGACGATGTCCGCTTGATGTCGCCAGTACGTCGGCCACCGGCTGCCAGGCCAGGCGCAGGCGCGGCAGCGACCACGCCGCGTTGGCCGGGCTGGTGGAGGGCAGCGCCAGCAGCCTCGGCGGCGCCTCCAGCCGGGGCAGCACCCAGCGCTGGAACGCCTGCATCGACGCCGCGCCATTGCAGGCGATCAGCTCCAGCTCAGGAAGCGAGGCGATCAGTGACGGCAGCGCATTGGGCACTTCCGTGCCGCGCACGATGTCCGCGTCCAGGCTGCCGCGCCGCTCGCACTGGCCGATCACATCCCACAGGCCGATGCCTGCGGCGTTCAATGCCTGCAATCGCTGTGCATACGGCAGGCCCGCATCAAACCCGCAGATTTCCGCCAAAAGCGGCCAGAAGCGATTGCGCGGGTGCGCGTAGTAGCGCTGCTCCTGCAGCGACGCCACACCCGGCATCGAACCGAGCAGCAGCACTCTGCAATCCACGTTCACCTGCGCTTGCAGGCCGATGCACATCGTCGCAGCGCTCACATCTTCTCCAACTGAATGAATGTCACGGATGGCCAAAAACCCCATGAATACAGGCTTTTCGCGCTGCTCGCTGAACAAGCCAAACCAATTTTTAACGCGCGTCGGATTCGATTCATGTTGGGGCGACTACGGTGTGCTCGCCCCGCAACCGGGGGCCCAAAACAAGAAACATTAGGAGATACCCCCATGCGCTCCATCCGTATCCTGAGTCTCGCCCTGCTGACCTCCGCCGCGTTCGCGCCGGCCGCTTTCGCCCAGGACAGCAGCACCGATACCGCTTCGGGCAAGCATTTTGCCGTTGTTGGCGGCATCTCGCTGCTGCAGCCGAAGAATGATCCGATCGACGGCATCAAGAAGACCGATGGCGGCCCGGCGCCGACCGTCAGCTTCAGCTACTACGTCAACGACAACTGGGCCGTTGAACTGTGGGGCGCCGCCGACAAGTTCGACAACAAGTTCAAGGGCCCGAACAACGTTCGCGTGGGTTCGGTCGAGCAGCAGCCGGTCGCGCTGAGCGGCCAGTACCACTTCGGCCAGGCCGACAACGTGTTCCGTCCGTTCGTGGGCGTGGGCTACTACCAGTCGAGCTTCAGCAGCGAAAAGCTGGCCGACGGCAGCAGCTCCGACATCCGCCTGAAGGACGCCAAGGGCGTGATCGGCACCGTCGGCGTGGACATGAACATCAATTCCACCTGGTTCGCCCGTGCTGACGCCCGCTACATGCGCGCCCGCCCGGACGTGAAGGTTGGCGGCGAGAAGATCGGCGAAGCCAAGATGGATCCGTGGACCGTCGGCTTCGGCATCGGCGCCCGCTTCTGATCCAGGCAGCACCGCTCCATTGATGCAACGCGACGGGCCCTTCGGGGCCCGTCGTCGTTTCCGTCACCTGCGGTCTGTAGAGTCGAGCTTGCTCGACTGCCTTTCGTAGAGTCGAGCTTGCTCGACTCTACAGACACAGGACACGGAGGCGCGATGGAGGAGGTTGACCTGCTGGTGATCGGTGGCGGCATCAACGGTGCAGGCATCGCCCGTGACGCGGCCGGTCGCGGCCTGCGGGTGCTGCTGTGTGAACAGCATGACCTGGCCGCGCACACCTCCAGTGCCAGCAGCAAACTGATCCACGGCGGCCTGCGTTACCTGGAACAGGGCGAACTGGGCCTGGTGCGCAAGGCGCTGGGCGAGCGCGAGGTGGTGCGCCGGCAGGCACCGCACCTGGTCCATCCGTTGCGCTTCGTGCTGCCCTGGGAACCGCACCTGCGCCCGCGCTGGATGCTGCGCGTGGGGCTGTGGCTGTACGACCACCTGGGCCGGCGCAGCCCTGCCTTCCCCGCCTCGCAGGCGCTGGACCTGCAGCAGGATTCGCTCGGCGCCTGGCTCTCCCCGGTGCTGCGGCGGGCCTTCAGCTATGCCGATGCACAGGTCGATGATGCGCGGCTGGTACTGCTGAACGCACTGGATGCCGCGCAGCGGGGCGCGCAGGTGCAGGTGCGCAGCCGCTGTATCGAGCTGCGTGCGCTGCAGGGCCGTTGGCAGGCCGTGCTGGAAACCCACGATGGTCAGCAACGGCACGTGATCGCACGCGCGGTGGCCAATGCCGCGGGCCCGTGGGCGGGCGGCCTGCTGGAACGGATGCAGGCGCGCAGCGGCGGCCCCGCCCTGCGCCTGGTGCAGGGCAGCCACATCGTGCTGCGCCGCCCCTGGCCCGATGACAGCGCCTGCCTGCTGCAGCAACCCGATGGCCGGGTGGTGTTCCTGCTGCCCTTCGCCCACGACCACCTGCTGGTCGGCACCACCGACACCGATTACCGTGGCGATCCGGCGCGCTGCAGCGTGCTGCCGTCCGAGCTGGCCTACCTGTGCGATGCCGCCAACCGCTACCTGCGTGAACCGATCACCGCCGCGGACGTGGCCTGGCAGTTCGCCGGTGTGCGCCCGCTGCTGGCCGACCCGGACCCGCGTGCGGCGAAGCTTAGCCGCGACTACCGCCTGCAGGTACAGTCCGATCCGGCGCCGGCACTGCATGTGCTCGGCGGCAAACTGACCACCTACCGGGTACTGGCCGAAGAGGCACTGGACCTGCTGCGCCCTGCCCTGCCGCAGATGGGGCCCGCCTGGACCGCAACCGGAGCCGCACTGCCGGGCAGCGACTGGGGGGACGCCGCACAGGCCCGCTCGCAGCTGAGCACGCTGGCTCCCTGGTTGCCCGCGGACATCGCCCAGCGCTGGGCCGGGGCCTACGGCAGCCGCAGCGCGTCGTTGCTGGGCGCGGCGCAATCCATGGACGATCTTGGCGAGCACTTCGGTGCGGGCCTGCATGCGCGCGAAGTGGATTTCCTGCGGGAGCATGAGTGGGCGCACGACGCCGATGATGTGCTGTGGCGACGGAGCAAGCTGGGGTTGCGGCTGGATGCCGCGCAGATGGCACGGCTGCAGGCCTGGATGGATAGACGGTAGAGTCGAGCTTGCTCGACTGGCATGAAGAGCAGTCGAGCAAGCTCGGCTCTACCCATACCATCGCTACCGGAGACGCTGCATGACGCCCCGCTACGTGCTGGCCATCGACCAGGGCACCACCAGTTCGCGCGCGATCCTGTTCGACCGTGCCGGCAACATCGTCGGCAGCGCGCAGCGCGAGTTCGCGCAGATCTTCCCGCACCCCGGCTGGGTCGAGCATGACCCGCGCGAGATCCTTACCAGCGTCTATGCCACGCTGACCGAGCTGCTCAGCCGCGGGCAGATCGACCCGCGCCATATCGCCGCGCTGGGCATCACCAACCAGCGCGAGACCACCGTGGTCTGGGATCGCGCAACCGGCCAGCCGATCCACAACGCCATCGTCTGGCAGTCGCGGCAGAGCCACGCCCTCTGCGAGCGGCTGAAGTCCGATGGCCACGAGGCGCTGGTGCGCGAGCGCACCGGCCTGCTGATCGATGCGTATTTTTCCGCAACAAAGGTGCGCTGGATCCTCGACCACGTGGAGGGCGCGCAACAGCGGGCCGAGCGCGGCGAACTGCTGTTCGGCACCATCGACAGCTGGCTGGTGTGGAACCTCAGCGGTGGCCAGGCGCACGTGACCGATTACAGCAACGCCGCGCGAACGCTGCTGTTCAACATCCACACGCTGGACTGGGATGACGACCTGCTGGCGCTGCTGGACATCCCGCGCGCGATGCTGCCGCAGGTGCGTGACTCCAGTTCGGTATACGCGCACACCCGGCCGCAGTTCTTCTTTGACCATCCGATCCCGATCGCCGGCATCGCCGGTGACCAGCAGGCGGCGCTGTTCGGCCAGGCCTGCTTCCAGCCGGGCATGGTCAAGAACACCTATGGCACCGGCTGCTTCATGCTGATGCATACCGGCACCCAGGCGGTGCGTTCGCGCAACGGACTGCTGACTACCATCGCCTGGGGCCTGGACGGGCGCGTGGAGTACGCGCTGGAGGGCTCGATCTTCGTGGCCGGCTCGGTGGTGCAGTGGCTGCGCGACGGCCTGCGCATGATCGAGCGCGCCGGCGACAGCCAGGCGTTGGCCGCACAGGTGCCCGACAGTGGAGGTGCCTACCTGGTGCCTGCGTTCGTCGGCCTGGGCGCGCCCTATTGGCGCAGTGACGTGCGCGGCGCGATGTTCGGGTTGACCCGGGGCACGCGCAAGGCGCACTTCGTGCGCGCCGCACTGGAAGCGATGGCCTACCAGACCCGCGATGTGCTGGATGCGATGCAGTCCGATGCAGGCATCGCGCTGACCGAGCTGCGCGCTGATGGCGGTGCGATCGGCAACGACTTCCTGGCCGGCTTCCAGGCCGACATCCTCGGCGTGCCGCTGCTGCGGCCGCGGCTGACCGAGACCACCGCGCTGGGTGCGGCCTACCTGGCCGGGCTGGCGGTGGGGTTCTGGACCAGCCGCGAGCAGATCACCGCGCAATGGGGCCTGGACCGGCGCTTCGAGCCACAGATGGAGGTGGCGCGGCGCGAGAAGCTGTACGCCGGGTGGCAGCAGGCGGTGGCCGCCACGCTCGCCTTCCACGTCGACTGAGGGTAGTGCCGGCCGCTGGCCGGCACTACCGCATGGCCAGAGCGTCCGTAGCGCCGGTCAGAACGCCGGCAGCACCGCGCCCTTGTACTTGGTTTCGATGAAGGCCTTCACCTGCGGGCTGGTCAGCGCCTTGGCCAGCTTCTGAACGCGGGCATCGTCCTTGTTGTCCGGGCGCGCGACCAGGAAGTTCACGTACGGCGAATCCTTGCTTTCGATCGCCAGCGCGTCCTGGGTCGGGTTGAGGCCGGCATCCAGCGCATAGTTGGTGTTGATCAGGGCCAGATCGACCTGGTCCAGCACGCGCGGCAGCATCGCCGAGTCCAGCTCGCGGAACTTCAGGTTCTTCGGGTTGGCGATGATGTCGCGCTGGGTCGACAACGCGTTGGTCGGGTCCTTCAGTTCGATCACGCCGGCCTTGTGCAGCAGGATCAGCGCACGGCTGTTGTTGCTCGGGTCGTTCGGGATCACCACGTCGGCGCCCTCACGCAGCTCGGCCAGCGACTTGATCTTGCGCGAGTACGCACCGAACGGCTCGATGTGCACGCCGATCACCTTCACCAGGTCGGTCTTGCGGTCGCGGTTGTAGGCATCCAGGTAGGGCTCGGTCTGGAAGTAGTTGGCGTCCACCTGCTTCTGCACCAGCTGGTCGTTGGGCTGCACGTAGTCGTTGAACACGCGCACGTCCAGGTCCACGCCTTCCTGCTTGAGGATCGGCTTGACCACCTCGAGGATCTCGGCGTGCGGCACGGCCGTGGCGGCCACCACCAGCTTCTGCGAGGGTTCGCCGGATTTGCCGCAGGCGGTCAGGGCCAGCGCAGCGGCAAGCAGGGGCAGCAACAGGGTCTTCTTCATGGGCGGTGGGGTTCTCGTGGGGAGGGTCAGGCGTTGTCGTAGTTGCTCAGGGCCAGCTCGAGCAGGGCCTTGGCCTGCTCGCGCAGCATCACCGGCTCCACGATCTCGGCATCCGAGCCATAGTGCAGCACGTCCATCAACAGCTCGCGCGAGACGCTGTACGGCACCTTCAGTTCATAGCGGCCATCGGCCAGGAAGCGGCCCTGCTGCTTGGAGTGCCAGTGCTCGTCGGCCACCCAGCGCGCGGCCTTGGCGCTGAACAGGATGGTCGCCCAGCCCTTCGGCGCGCCGGAGAAGATCCCGTAGCTGGCGCCCAGCTGCTCGTCCAGTTCGCTGTCGGCAACATCGCGCGCAGTGCTGTCGACCACCCGCGCCTTGTGGATGCGGTCGACGGCGAAGCTGCGCAGGGCGTCGCGGTCGTGGTCCCAGGCATCCAGGTACCAGTTGTCGCGGTAGTGGGTCAGGCGCTGCGGCGAGACCGTGCGCTTGGTCGGCTCGTCGGTGGAGCGGGCGCGGTACTCGAACGCCAGCTGACGGCGCTCCAGCACCGCCGAAGCCACGCTGCGGAAGCTGCCTTCATCGAACTTGCGGCCACGGTGCGGGATCACCCGCACGCGGTCCACCGGCCAGCTGGAGACACCTGCCTGGGCCGCCAGCAGGCTTTCGATGCGCTGCTGCAGCGGTGCCAGCACCGAGGACAGCACGCCGCCGCCGGTGCGCGCCAGCAGGTGCTGCGAGGCCAGCAGGGCGTGCAGTTCCTCCGAGCTCAGCCACAGGCCGGGCAGCTCGAAGCGGTCGCTCTCGTCGGCGTGGTAGCGGAAGCCGGCCTCACCGTCGCCCTCGATCGGCGCCATCAGCGCGTCGCGCAGGAAGGCCAGGTCGCGGTAGACGGTGGCACGGGAACAACCGAGCTTGTCCTGCAGGGTCGCCACCGTCACCGGATAGCGCGCGGACTTGAGCAGACGATGCAGGGCGGTGATGCGTTCGTATCGGTCCATACCCCCGATTATGTCCGACTCGCGGGTCTTGTGTGGGACGTTTGGGCTATCGTGGTCGCCCCCACCCCCATGGAACGCCCGATGCGCCGGTTGCCCGCCCTGTCCCTGCTGGCCTGCCTGCTGCTGGCCGCCTGCGATCGCGCACCGGCGCCGGCCAGCACCGAAGCCCCGGTACCGGCCGCCGATCCGGCGCAGGCCGTACTGGGCGCCAGCCAGCGCTTCGCCGCGCTGCACAGCTTCCACGCCGAGCTGGAGGTGCTGGGCGCCCCCCAGCCGGTGCGCAGCGCCATGGACTTCGTCGCCCCCGACCGTTTCCGCGTGCAGACCGCGGCCGGACCGCAGACGATCATCGGTGACACGCTATTCCTGCAGGCCGAGGGCGCGATCCGCCAGGTGCCGGCCCCGCCGGGCCTGCTCGAACAATGGCGCAACCCGTTGCCGGCCGATGCGCTGCCCGCCGACCTGCAGGCCGAGGACCTGGGCAGCCAGACCCTGGACGGGGTCGAGACCCGCCACTACCGGCTGCGTGGCGGCCAGCCCGGTGAGCGCCTGGAGTACTGGGTCGATGCCCAGGGCCTGCCGCGGCAGCTGGTGCGCAGCGGCAGCAGCAATGGCCGCAGCTTCCAGCTGCGCCTGCGCTACTCGCGCTTCAACGATCCGGCATTGCGCGTCGATCTGCCCTGAATAGGCGATCGCGGCAACGTTCGCTGAAGCGCGCATTGGATCGATTCGGACCGCCATCACGCTTCCAGTATCATCACCGGCTGTCAATCGCTTCGGAGAAGCCTCGATGTCCCTGCGCGTGTCCCTGCTGATTCCCCTGCTGCTGTGCGCGCCGCTCGCGTATGCACAGGATGCCTCCGAACTGGCGGCGATGTCCTCGCCGTGGAGCGGCAGCGGCGGCGAGCTCGGCTTCGCATCGGCACGCGGCAACAGCAGCACCGAAAGCTTCAATGGCCGCCTGCGCCTGCGCTACACCGATGGCGACTGGGTGCACAGCATGGACCTGTTCGGCCTGCGCTCGAGCTCGAAGGTGACCGAGACCGCCGACGACGGCACCACCACCCGTCGCAACAACACCACCGCCAACCGCTACACCGGCAGCGCCGGCAGCGCGCTGCAGCTGGGCGAGCACCGCCAGCTGACCGCGACGGTGCGTACCGAACGCGACGACTTCGCCACCTACGACCGCCAGAGTTCGTTCGGCCTGGGCTACGGCACCCGCCTGTGGAACACCGAGCGCTTCTCCTTCGACGCACAGATCGGCCCCGGTGTGCGCCGCACCCACAGCACCGAGGACGACCGCACCCGTACCGGCATGATCGGCCGCGGCCTGTTCGACCTGAAGTACTCGCTGACCGACAACACCGACCTGGTCAACACCCTGCTGGTCGAATCCGGTTCGTACAACACCTTCGGCCAGAACGACTTCGGCGTTTCGGTGAGCATGAACGAGCACCTGGCGCTGAAAGCCGGCTGGCAGGCGCGTTACAACAGTGACGTGGCCGAGGACAAGCGCAAGACCGATACGCTGACCACGATGAACGTGGTCTACAAGTTCAAATAAGCAACGGGCGCCAAAGGCGCCCGTTCTTATCTGTAGAGTCGAGCCATGCTCGACTGCTCTTATC
>NZ_JASJSU010000013.1:0-1077 GCF_030237045.1 Stenotrophomonas maltophilia group sp. Smal17 | reverse complement strand
CCCTCGACTCTACAGATGCGTGGCTCAGACGTTCAACAGCTCGCCGGCACCGGCGTCCAGCAGCATCGTCGCCACGCGCTGGCCCAGCGCATCCGGGTCGCTGGCCGGCCCCACCGCTTCGGCGCGTACCGCGCGGCCGTCACTGGCGCTGCCGACCAGGCCCTGCAGGTGCAGGTCATTGCCCTGCCACTGCGCGATCGCCGCCACCGGCACGTGGCAGCTGCCATGCAGCGCACGATTCATCGCCCGCTCGGCCTCCACACAGGCGCGGGTGGAAGCGTCGTCAAGCCCCGCGAACAGGGCCATCAGGCGTGCGTTGCCGCCATCGCATTCGACTGCCACCGCGCCTTGTGCCGGCGCCGGCAACCACTGCGGCGGCTGCAGGCGCGCGACGATGCGCTGGCCCAGGCCCAGCCGTTCCAGCCCGGCCACAGCCAGCACGATGGCGTCGTAGCCACCATTGTCGAGCTTGGCCAGGCGGGTGTTGACGTTGCCGCGCAGGTCCAGCAGTTCCAGGTCCGGGCGCAGCGCGCGCAACTGGGCCTGGCGGCGCAGCGACGAGGTGCCGACACGCGCACCGATCGGCAGCGCCTCCAGCGAGGCGTACAGGTTGGAGACGAAGCCATCAGCAGGGTCGTGCCGGGTCAGCATCGCCGGCAACGCAAACGGCGCGTCCAGCTCCATCGGTACGTCCTTCAGCGAATGCACGGCACAGTCGGCCTCACCGCGCAGCATGGCCAGCTCCAGTTCCTTCAGGAACAGGCCCTTGCCACCGATGGCGGCCAGCGAGCGGTCCAGCACCTCGTCGCCGCGGGTGCTCATCGGCACCAGTTCCACGTGCAGGCCGGGGTGGGCCTGGCGCAGGCGGTCGGCGACGTGTTCGCTCTGCCAGAGGGCGAGCGGGCTCTTGCGGGTGGCGATGCGGACGGTTTCCATCCGGGCATTATCGCGCCTTCGGCGCGGATACGGCCAACGGCGGAGCCCCTCGTGGCTTGGAGCAGCAGCTGGGCTTGGCCGGGCGGGGTGGGTTCGCGGGGGACGCCGTGAATCCGTCCGTGGAGGCTTGGCCGCGGCATC
>NZ_JASJSU010000139.1:0-8120 GCF_030237045.1 Stenotrophomonas maltophilia group sp. Smal17 | reverse complement strand
CTATTGCCGTCACCAGCTTATAACCAAAGGTTGTTTAAGAAAGGTATCTGGTCATTTCCGGGCGTCATATGCCGGCGCTACGGTCAGCCGGCAGCCGCTGGCCTGAACAGCCAGCCCTCCCCCTTCGCCCGCCGAAGCCCGGCGCGGCCCCGTTTCCGGAGCGCTTCCATGGCCCTGTACGACTCCATCCTCGATACCGTCGGCAACACCCCCATCGTCAAGCTGCAGCGCCTGGCGCCACCGCAGGTCAGCCTCTACGCCAAGGTCGAGTCGTTCAACCCGGGCGGCTCGGTGAAGGACCGCCTGGCGCTGGCGATCATCCTCGATGCCGAAGCACGTGGCCTGCTCAAGCCCGGCGATACAATCGTCGAAGCGACCTCCGGCAATACCGGCGTGGCGCTGGCAATGGTCGCCGCCGCGCGCGGCTACAAGTTCGTGGCCACCATGGTCGAGACCTTCTCGGTGGAACGCCGCAAGCTGATGCGCGCCTATGGCGCCAAGGTGATCCTGACCCCGGCCGCCGAACGCGGCAGCGGCATGGTGCGCAGGGCGCGCGAACTGGCCGAAGAGCATGGCTGGTTCCTCGCCAGCCAGTTCGCCAACCCGGCCAACCCGGCGTATCACCGCAACACCACCGCCGCCGAGATCCTGCGCGACTTCGCCGGCAAGCGGCTGGACTATTTCGTCAGCGGCTGGGGCACCGGTGGCACGCTCACCGGTGTGGGCGAAGTGCTGAAGGTCGCGCGCCCGCAGACCCGCATCATTGCCACCGAGCCGGCCGGCGCGGCATTGCTCAAGGGCGATGACTGGAAGCCGCACAAGATCCAGGGCTGGACGCCGGACTTCGTGCCCGACGTGCTCAATCGCGATGTGGTGGATGAACTGGTGTCGGTTGAAGATGACCGCGCCATCGCCACTGCGCGCCGCCTGGCCGCCGAGGAAGGCATCTTCGTCGGCATCTCCGCCGGCGCCACCGTTGCCAGTGCGCTGGATGTGGCCGCGCGTGCCGAACCGGGCTCGGTGATCCTGGCCATGCTGCCGGACACCGGTGAACGCTACTTCTCCACGCCGCTGTTTGCCGATGTGAACGAAGGGTCTGACGACGACTGGCTGGCCGGGCTGCCGTGACGCATAACGCCGGGCACGGCCCGGCGCTGCCGCCCGTCACAAACCCCACCTGCTTCAGCCTGCATGAAGGCGCCGCCCGCCATCGTGCGTGAAGGCCGTCGGATCGCAGCGCGTGAGACGGTCATGACGCAGTATCGATGCCCTGTCCCCTACCGTGGGAACAGCCGGCGCAGATGCTGCGCGGATCACCTCACAGGCAGGAGACGGACGCATGAAGATCGAAGTTTGGCAGGGCGACATCACGACCCTGGCGGTGGATGCGATCGTCAACGCGGCCAATGAGACATTGCTCGGTGGCGGCGGTGTCGACGGTGCGATCCATCGCGCCGCCGGCCCGGCACTGCTGGCCGAATGCGAACAGTTGCCGGAGCTTCGCCCGGGCGTGCGTTGCCCGACCGGCGAAGTGCGCGCCACCGGCGCCTACGCATTGCCGGCGCGGCATGTGCTGCACACGGTGGGACCGGTCTGGCACGACGGCCAGCGTGACGAACCGGCGCTGCTGGCCAACTGCTACTGGAAGTCGTTGCAGCTGGCGGAATCCCTGGGCGTGCAGTCGATCGCGTTCCCGGCAATCAGCTGCGGCGTGTACGGCTATCCGCTGTACCAGGCCGCGCAGATCGCTGTGACCGAAACACTGGCGTGGCAGCGCAGCCATGCACAGCCGATGCGCATCGTGCTGGTTGCGTTCAATACCGCCACCGCCAAGGCCTACCAGCAGGCGCTGGCAGCCGCCGGGCAGAGCATGGAGAGCGAGTCGCGCAGCCCGCTGCTGCCGCCACTGGGCGATACAGGCTTCGCTGCCGCACATTGAGCCGCACTGTTCCGCGGAAAAGAAAAGGCCGGGCATTGCCCGGCCTTTTCCGTTGCATCGTCGATGTCATCCACACAGGGGGTGGATCTGCCTCAACGGCTCGCCGCTTCCACCGCAGCGTCATCGTCGGCAACGGCTGCTGCGTCGGCCGCGGCACGTGCCGCCGAGGCAGCGGCGCCGTCGGCGCTGGCCCCATCCACCTGCACGCGCACTTCCACCAGGCCCGCGCCGTTGTTCACGCTGGTCACGTCGACGGTGTAGTGGCCGGCCGGCAACGTTTCCTGCAGGCGTGCGTTGGTGCCATTGCCACCATCGTCGTCGGACAGCTCGACATTGGCGCCGACCACGCGCAGCACGGTGTCGACCTGGCTGGAGATCGCATCCAGGCGCACGTCGGCCGGACGATCCAGGGTCAGCAGGAAGCGGCGGCGACCTTCGTTGTCGAGCATCGTGTACACGCTGCCCGTGCTCGGCAGTGCGGTGCCATCGCGCTCGACCAGATTGCCCGGCAGTTCGATGCGGGTCGCCGACAGGGTGAACATGCCAGTGACGCCGTCACCGAGGCCGCGCGCGGTCAGGGTGTACTTGCCCGGCTTCAGCGACAGGCTCAGGCGTGAGTTGGTGCTGTCGCTGCTATCGTCGTTCTCGGCATCCACGCCCTGGCCGGACACCTTCAGCACCGGATCGAAGGCATCCGACACCAGCCGGATCTCGTACAGGCCTTCCTTCTCCACCTGCAGGATGTAGTCCTGCGAGTCGCCGCCCAGCATGTCGACGATCTCGCCACCGCCCACCAGTGGCTTGCCGTCGTACGGCTTCAGCTTCTCCGCACGCAGGCGGTACGGACCGAAGGCGGACGGGCCATCGGCATTGACCGCCACCTGGTAGGTGCCGCCACCACTGGCACGGAATGCCACCGAGACGTCGCCCTCGCGCTCGTAGACGGTATTGCTGGTGGATACCAGGCTGCCGTTGTTGAACACGGCGATCGAACCGCTGAGCCTGCCGGTCAGCTTCAGGCCAACCAGATCGTTGTCGTCCAGCTTGATCTGGTAAAGCTGGTGATGGCTGCCGTCGTTGAAGTTGATGCCGCTGCGCGTGGTGATCTCGCCGGACACCGGCTTGTCGAATTCGAGCGACGCGGCCTTGCCCGCATCCATGCCCGCACCGATGCGGTTGCAACCGCCGGCGACCAGGACCGCGGCAACGGCCAGTGTAAGTGCTGCCAAACGCATGTTGTTTCTCCTTGGCCTTCCATGTCATTCCCACGTACCGGCCGGGTACGCGGGGGCGGAAAAGATACCCGCAAAAGCAAACGCCGGCGTGATGCCGGCGCTGCCTTTTCATCCAGCAATGGAACCGATCAGCCGTTCCACTTGCCCAGCGCGGCCAGGCCGTTGTCCTTGGCGCGCTCGTACACGGTCTTCTGGGCAGCAGCGTAGTTGCCCTTCATGTCCTTGGCCCACAGCTTCAGGGCGGCCTGCTGCATGGCGCGGCCGTAGGAGAAGCTCAGCGGCCACGGCAGGTTGCCCAGCTGGTTCATCGCGTTCAGGTGCTCAGTCGACTGTTCGTCGGTCTGGCCACCGGACAGGAACACCACGCCCGGCAGGATCGCCGGCACGGTGCTCTTCAGGCACATCACGGTCGACTCGGCCACTTCCTCGACGTCGGCCTGCTCGTCGCAGCCCTTGCCGGAGATGACCATCGATGCCTTCAGGATGGTGCCTTCCAGCAGCACGTTCTGCTGGTACAGCGCATCGAACAGCGAGCGCAGGGTGGCTTCGGTGACTTCGTAGCAGGTCTCGATGTCGTGGTCGCCGTCCATGATCACTTCCGGCTCGACCATCGGCACCAGGCCGCATTCCTGGCACAGGGCGGCATAACGGGCCAGCGCGTGGGCGTTGGACTCGATGCAGGTGCCCGACGGGATGCTCTCACCGATGTTGATGACCGCACGCCACTTGGCGAAGCGCGCACCCAGCTTGTAGTACTCCTGCAGGCGCTCGCGCAGGCCGTCCAGGCCTTCGGTCACCAGCTCGCCCGGGCAGCCGGCCAGCGGGTGCGCACCCTTGTCCACCTTGATGCCCGGAATCATGCCGTGGTCGGCCATGTACTTGGCGAACGGCACGCCGTCCCTGGTCGACTGGCGGATGGTTTCGTCGTACAGGATGGCGCCGGAAATGTGCTCGTTGAGCTTCGGCGTGGTCAGCAGCAGTTCGCGGTAGGCGCGACGGTTCTCCTCGGTGTTCTCGATACCGACGCCAGCGAAACGCTTGGCGATGGTAGCGGTGGATTCGTCGATCGCGATGATGCCCTTGCCCGGGGCAACCATGGCCTGGGCGGTTTCAGCCAGCTGTTCGATGCTCATGTACTTCCTGTGGCGGGTGCGGGAAAAACGTAAGTATAGCCCCGCCACCCGTTGCCTCGACGTCGAGGCCAGGATGGAAACGATTCCAATGTCCGCACAGGACAGACGTTGACCTGCCACGACCGGGCCAGAGCCACGTTGGCGTCCGGCCCCGGGGGCCGGACCCGCGCAGGGTTCCGGCCCGATGCAGTCCGTCTCTTACAGATCGCCCAGGCCGCTGGCGCGGCCGTCTTCGCCCACTTCCAGCAGGCGCAGGGTGTTGGTCGCACCCAGGGTTTCCATGTGCTCGCCACTGGTGAACACCACGCGGTCACCGGCCTGCAGCAGTTCCGATTCCACCAGCAGGCGGATGCTGCCGCGTGCGGCTTCGCGCGGGGTCAGGCCGCGGCTGTCGAAATTGATCGGATAGACATCGCGCATCAGCGCCATCTGGCGACGGGCACCGTCGTGGCGGGTGACCGCGAACACCGGTGCCTTGGCGCGGAAGCGCGACAGGTAGCGTGCGGTACCGCCGGATTCGGTCATCGCCACGATCGCGCGCACGCCCACGTGCTGCGACAGGAACATGGTGGCCATGGCGATGGCCTGGTCGGCGCGTTCCAGGTTGCGCGGCGAGGCGTTGAAGTCGGTCTCGGTCTGGAACTGGCGCTCGGCGCCCAGGCAGATGCGCGCCATCGCTTCCACGGCCTTGACCGGATAGGCGCCGGCGGCGGTTTCGGCCGAGAGCATCACCGCATCGGTACCGTCGATGACCGAGTTGGCCACGTCCAGCACTTCGGCGCGGGTCGGGATCGGGCTTTCCACCATCGACTGCAGCATCTGCGTGGCGGTGATCACCACCTTGTTCTGCGCCAGCGAGGCCTTGATGATCTTCTTCTGCAGGCCCGGCAGCTCGGCATCGCCGATTTCCACGCCGAGGTCGCCACGGGCGACCATCACCACGTCGCTGGCCTCGACGATTTCTTCCAGGTTCTCGATCGCTTCGGTACGTTCGATCTTCGACACCAGCGCGGCATCGCAGCCGTGCGAGCGGGCGATGTCACGCGCGTCGTTCATGTCCTGCGCGTTGCGGCAGAACGACACGGCGATGAAGTCGACGCCGATCTTGGCAACGATGCCGATCAGTTCCTTGTCACGCTCGGTCAGCGCACCCAGCGACAGGCCACCGCCCTGCTTGTTCAGGCCCTTGCGGTCGGACAGCACGCCATCGTTGAGCACGGTGTTGACGATGCGGTCACCCTGCACTTCCACCACCTGCAACTGCATCAGGCCGTCATCGAGCAGCAGCACGTCGCCCGGGCCCACGTCCTGCGGCAGGCCGAGGTAGCTGACGCCGACCTGGCTGGCACTGCCGGGGCCGGCGTTCTCGCTGGCGATCAGGTCGAAGCGGTCGCCCGCCTTCAGCTGCACCTTGCCTTCGGCGAAGCGCTCGATGCGGATCTTCGGGCCCGGCAGATCGGCCAGGATGCCCACTTCCACGCCGACGCGGGCCGCAGCGGCGCGCACTTCGGCGGCACGCTTGGCCTGGCCGGACGGATCGCCGTGGCTGAAGTTCAGGCGCACCACGTTGACGCCGGCGCGGAACAGATCCTCCAGCACGCCCGGCGGATCAGTGGCCGGGCCGAGGGTGGCAAGGATCTTGGTGCGACGCTGACGCTCGAACATGGTGAAGGGGCCTCTCCCGATAAAGAACGGAAATTAGCACATCCTTCACGCCGCATGTATACGGTTACAGCCTTGTGCTGCCTGACTTCGCGGGTCATGGAACGGACATGGTCCGGACATACGCTGGCGCAGGGAGTTCTGTAGAGCCGAGCCCGTGCCCGGCTCTACAGGGAGCTAGGCCAGCAGCGTTTCCAGCTGTGCCGGCTCACGGGCCAGCTGGCCGGCGCCGGCTTCGGTGAGTTCCGCTTCGCCGCCAAAGCCCCACAGCACACCGACACTGCGCAGGCCGTGGTGACGCGCGCCTTCGATATCCATGCGGCGGTCGCCGATCATCCAGCACTGTGCGGGCTGCACCTGCAGCCGGCGCAGCGCCTCGCCGACCAGCTCCGGCTTGTGGCTGCGCGAGCCGTCCAGGGTCGAGCCGATGATCTCCTCGAACAGCCCGCCGAATGGCAGGTGGGCAAGGATGCGGCGCGCATGTGGCTCGTTCTTGGCGGTGACCACCGCCAGGCGGTGGCCACGACCATGCAGCGTGCGCAGGGTGTCTTCCACCTGCGGGTACACCGTGTGCTCGCGCCAGCCCTCGGCGTCGAAGCGTTCACGGTAGTAGCCCACCGCCTGTTCCACCCGCGCCGGTTCAACGAACAACGGCGCGAAGGTGGTGCGCAGCGACGGACCGATCCAGCCCAGCAGTGTCTCCTGCGGCGGTACCGGATGGTCCATCTTCTGCAGCGCATAGGCGATGCACGCGGTAATGCCGACCTGCGAATCGATCAGCGTACCGTCGAGGTCGAAGAACAGGACATCCCTGCTGCGATCGGTGCTCATGCGCCGCGCGCGTCGAGGGCCGCCACGGCCGGCAGCGTCTTGCCTTCCAGGAACTCCAGGAACGCACCACCGCCGGTGGAGATGTAGCTGACGTCGCCAGCGATATCGAACTTGTCAACGGCGGCCAGGGTGTCACCGCCGCCGGCGATGGAGAACGCCTTCGAGCTGGCGATGGCGCGGGCCAGCGCTTCGGTGCCCTTGCTGAAGGCTTCGAATTCGAACACACCGACCGGGCCGTTCCAGACCACGGTGCCGGCCTTCTCGATCAGCTGTGCGTACTGCGCCGCGGTCTGCGGGCCGATGTCCAGGATCAGATCGTCCTCGGCGACGGCGTCGACCGCCTTCACTTCCGCCACGGCATCGGGCAGGAACTGCTTGGCGGTGACCACGTCGACCGGCAGCGGAATGTCGGCGCCACGCGCCTTGGCATCGGCCACGATCTTCTTCGCGGTGTCCAGCAGGTCCGGTTCGTACAGCGACTTGCCGACGTTGTAGCCGGCGGCGGCGATGAAGGTGTTGGCGATGCCGCCACCGACGATCAGCTGATCGACCTTGCCGACCAGGTTGGCCAGCAGTTCCAGCTTGGTGCTGACCTTGCTGCCGGCGACGATGGCCAGCAACGGCTTGGCCGGAGCATCCAGCGCCTTTGCCAGTGCGTCCAGTTCGGCCATCAGCAACGGGCCACCGGCGGCGACCGGAGCGAAGCGGATCACGCCATGGGTCGAGGCCTGGGCGCGGTGCGCGGTGCCGAACGCATCCATCACGAACACGTCGCACAGCGCGGCGTACTTCTTCGACAGGGCCTCGTCATCCTTGCCCTCGCCCACGTTCATGCGGCAGTTTTCCAGCAGCACCAGCTGGCCCGGCTGCACGTCGACACCGTCGACCCAGTCGCGCACCAGCGGCACTTCGCGGCCGAGCAGCTCGGACAGGCGTGCGGCGACCGGCGCCAGCGAATCGGCCTCGCTCCACACGCCTTCCTTCGGGCGCCCCAGGTGCGAGGTGACCATCACCGCCGCGCCCTGCTCCAGCGCGCGCTTGAGCGTCGGCAGCGAAGCGGTGATGCGCTGTTCGGAGGTGATGCGGCCATTCTCGATCGGCACGTTCAGATCCTGGCGGATCAGCACGCGCTTGCCGGAGAGGTCGAGGTCGGTCATGCGGACGATGGACATGGGCAACTCTTTGGCTCAGGGACGGGATGCCGGGCTACGGCAGACGGCCATTGTATCGGGTGCGGATGGTGGGAGGGCCGATGCCTGCGGCAGGCAGAGGCGCAACAGCAACAGCCAGAGCCAAAGCCAAAGCGCTGGCGCCTTGTGA
>NZ_JASJSU010000138.1:0-8146 GCF_030237045.1 Stenotrophomonas maltophilia group sp. Smal17 | reverse complement strand
GTGCCAGCAGGCGCAGGCTGATGCGTACGTCCTGTTCCGGGGGTGGCAGTGCGGGCGGCGTGGCCACCCAGTGCACCAGCAGCAGCAAGGGCAGCAGGTGCAGGCCGATGCTGATAACAACGGCCTGCCAGTGGTGGCCACGCTCAGTCATCGCCCAGCACCCACAGCAGGTCGGCATCGCTCGCATCGACCTGTTCGCCTGGAGATGCCAGCACGATCACCAGCGCCGGGGTACCCGGTGGCAGATGGCCCGGCACGCCGGTACCGCGCAGTACATGCCAGCGCCCGGCGACCAGCAGGGCCGGGGCCGGCGCATCGGTCAGTACCTGTGCCATGCGGCGATCGCGGGCGTACTGTACGGCCAGCATCCCGTCCAGCATCGGTGCCGCATCGGCATGCTGCGCCAGCACCACCGCCGACAACCGTTGCCGAGCCGCAGCAACCGGAAATGCTACTGGTTCTGTAGAGGCCAGCAGGCGGTTGACCTCGGCGCGCGACAGGTTGCCGCCGACCAGCGCAATGCCCGCAGCCGTGGCGTCCTGCACCAGCCCGCCGTAGGCGGCCCACGGCCAGCGCGCGTCCCAGTCCAGCAGTTCCTGCAGGCGTGGGCCCTCGGCCTGGTTGCCCTTGGCCAGCCAGCGCTGTACCCGCTGCAACCGCGGTTGGCGTTCGCTGGCGATCATCTCCATCACCAGCGCCCTCTGGGGGCGCTGCTGGTGCAGTGCCTGCAGCAACCAGCGCTGGCCGGCATGGTCGCCCGCAAGGTCATGACGCTCGCCCAGCAGCAGTCGCTGCGCGCCGGCCGCACGCTGGATGAACATGGACTCGTCCAGCGGCTGGCCGCTGGCCAGGTCGATCACTTTGCCGGGCATCGGCTGTGCGCTGGCCAGGGAGGTCAGCGCAAGCAGGCACAGCGGCAGCCAACGGCGGCTAGAACGCCACATTGACGCCCATCGAGACGGTGCGGCCACGGCCGTTGCCGCGGTCAAGGATCGGGCTGAAGATGCTGTCGATCGAGGCATTGTTGTCATAGGCCTTGTTCTGCAGGTTTTCGATGTTCAGCCACAGCGTGGTGTTGGGCTGGGGCTTGAAGCTGGCGTAGAAGTCCAGCAGCACGCCGGTGCCGCCGGTCTTGCGGGTCTGGAAGAAGTCGTAGCCTTCCTCGGTGGGACCGGAGTACTCGGCGCGCAGGCCGGCCTGCACGCGCTGCTGCCACCAGCGGCCGCCGACGTCCAGCGTCCAGTAGCGGTCGGGCAGGGCGGTGATGTCTTCCAGGTTGACGAACTCGATGGCCGGCGCGCTGGTCTGCGAGCGGGTCCAGCTGAGGGTGGCGTGGTAGTGCTCGCTGGCGTAGTGCGCCTCCAGCTCGATGCCGCGCATGCGCACGATGCCCTGGTGGTTCATCCAGCGCGTGGTGGTACTGAAATCGTCGGCATCCAGCGTATCGGTCCAGGCATTGAGCTGCGGATCGCTATCGATCGGCACCACGAACGGCGCCACTTCCGGCGGATGCACGATCAGCAGGTACTGCGGCTTGATGTAGTCGCGGATGCGGTTGTCGAAGCGGGTGATGCGCAGCTGGGCCAGGTCGCCGTCGACCAGCAGCGAGTCGGTGCTGAGGTTGGCGCCGAACTGCAGGTTGCGCGAGCGCTCGCGGCGCAGGAACGGATTGGCGCCTACGCCGTCGGCATCGCTCATGCCCTCCAGCGGAATCTTCTCGAAGAACATTTCCTGCACCCGCGGCGGCCGCGAGGTGCGCGAGACTTCGGCGAACAGCTGCAGCCAGTCGGTCGCCTGCAGAGAAACCGCCAGGCTGGGGCTGAGTGCACGCTCGGTGCGGCGCACATCGATGTTGCCGCCGTTGATCTCCGCGCACTGGCCCGGCACCTCGGAACAGCCGGGGATATGGCCACGGATGCCGTAGCGGTCCTGGCGCAGGCCGGCGGTCAGTGCATAGATGTCGTACTGCAGTTCCAGCGTGCTGAACACGCTGTCGAGCTGGCTGCGCCCCTGCGGGTTGGCGCCGCGCAGGGTAGGCGTGTCGGCCACGAAGATGTCCGACTGGTGCTTGATGCCGGTGTTCCAGCGCGCCTGCAGCGCGCCGATGTCGAAGCGGCTGGTGTTGTCGAGGGTCCAGCTGCTCAGGCTGCTGTGGGTACGGCGGCCGATGTAGCTGGAGTCCTCCACCGGCGGGTAGAACAGCCGGGTCTTGTTGCTGGCGAAGGTCGCACGCAGGTCGACCCACGGGGAGTAGGGCGTGTAGTGGTAGCTGGCGCGCTGGTTGCGTGCGGAAATCTGCCACGGGTAGTTGTGGTAGAAGTCGTTTTCGTAACGCATGTGGCTCAGGTCGAGCCGATGCTGGTCGCTGGGCTGCAGGCGCGCTTTCAGCAGCCAGCTGCTGGGCTGCTGGCTGCCAGGGTCGGCCCTGTTGGTCTGCCCGCGTGCCGTCGCGTATTCGCCGCTGCGGCTGCTGCTGGCGGCGGCGAGCAGGCCGAACTGGCGGTCGCCACCGTCTTCGCTGTGGCGCCATGCGCCGGCGAAGGTGCGGCCACTTCCATAGCCGTTGTTGCCATGCCGGTAGCCTGCACGCAGGCCCCAGTCGCGGCCTTCGCCAAGCAGATCGTCGATGTCCAGGGTGCGGAAGTTGGCGCTGCCGGCCAGCGTACCGGCGCCATCGCCACCGGCGACCGCCCCGCGCTGCACGTCCACGCCGGCCAGCAGGAACGGATCGACGTAGGCGAACGGGCCACCCGATCCATGGCCGGCGTTGTTGCGGAAGGTCTGGGTGACACCGTCGATCATGGTGTTGACCCGGCCGGCGCCGGTCATGCCGCGGATGTTGACCTGCAGGCCGGGCTGGCTGCGCGAGTGGAAGCTGTGGGTTCCGGGCATCGAGCGCAGCAGGCTGTTGCCATCCTGACGCTCGGCCATCGCCACCCGCTCACTGCCTACAGCGGGAGCGAAGCCATCGCGGGTGGCGGGCACGTACTGGCTGGCGCCGGTGCCTGGCGCCTGGCCATGCGCGGTGTCGCCCTGAACGCGCAGCGGCCCGGTGCGGCGGCTGCCGTCGCTGCGTTCGGCGGGCGCCGGCTCCAGGGTGGCGCGACGTGCATCGATGAAGCGTGGGCGCAGGCCACTGCCGGCCAGCAGGCGTGACAGCGCCTGTGCGTCATCGAAGTCACCGCGCAGGGCTGGTGCAGGATGGCCGGCGGGCAATGCCGCGCCGATCACCAGGTCGACGCCGGTCAGGCGGCTGTACGCATCCAGCGCGGCGGCCAGCGGCTGCGCGGGCAGATCATAGGTGCGGGTGGCCACCTGCGCGTGGGCGCTGGAGGGCAACAGCGGAACCGTGCTGGCACAGGCCAGCGACAGGGCAAGAACAAGGGGGCGGTGGCACAGCATCGAAGACTCCAGGGGCTGACGCAGAGCGTCGTCATCCTGGGTAGACGCAGCGGCAGGCCCGATGTCAGGGCGCATCAGCATGTTCCCTGCGCGGCGGCAACCAGACCTGCACGCCCGCGCCCAGGCGCAGCACGCGCACGTGCAGCTGCGCGGCCAGTTGATCGCGGTTGCTGGCTGCGCCGTCGGCACTGCCCAGCAGGGTGACCGGTTGCTGGCGCAGGCGCGCGCCGATGATCCAGGTGTGCCCGCCGTGCCAGCGGTCCAGGCCTTCGGTGACATCGGCGAGGGGGGCCGAGACCCAGTGCAGGCGTCGTTCGCGCCAGGCAAGGCCGCCGCTGTCTGCCGGCTGGGCGGCAGGCGGTGACTGTCCGTTGAAGCGTACCTGTTGCCCCTCGGCCGCCTGCACGGTCCCGCTGCCGTCCTCTACCCGGACGCGATGTTCGGTGACCGTGACCCTGCTGCTGTTGCCCTGCACGACGAGGTCGAAGGCAGTACCCAGCGCAGTGACCGTGCCATGCGGCGTATGCACCTGGAACGGCCGGCGGGCGTCGGCAGCGACCTTGAACCAGGCCTGGCCGCGTTGCAGCTGCAACTGGCGATGTTGCCCATCAACGCGCACATGCACTTCGCTGCCTGGTGACAGCAGGACATGCGAACCGTCCGGCAGCGCTTCGTCGCGGATTTCGCCAGCGGCGGTGCGCAGCACCTGCGCGGCCGGCGGCGGGGCAGGGCGGCCATACAGTCCAAGCGCGCACAGCAGCAGCACCGCAATACCGGCTTCACCCAGGTGGCGGCGGCGCCGGCGTTGCTGCTGGCGCTGAAGGCTGGGGGTGGCGGCACCGGCCTGCCACAGCTGCTGCAGGTGCTGGTACTGCAGGGCATGGCGCGGGTCGGCCTGGCACCATTGATTGAACGCGTTCTCATCGCGTTCGCCGTCGTGCCCATCCAGCCACCAGCGGGCGGCTTCGCGTGCGATGGTGTCCTGGCTCATGGGCCAGGTACCTGCTGCAGGGCGACCAGGGCGCGCAGCAGATGGCCATGCGCGGTTTGACGGCTGATGCCGAGCTGGCGCCCGATCTCGGCCAGGGCCATCTGCTCGACACGGGCGAGCAGGAATACCTGGCGCGAGCGCGGTGGCAGCGCGGCGATGATCGCATCGAGATGACGCAGCTGCTCGGCGTCGAGCAGGCGCTGGTCCGGTAGCGGTGCGGGATCGGCGATGGCATGCAGCTGGGTGTCGTCCAGCGCCTCTTCGCGCCGGCGCTGGCGCTGCCGGTAGTGATCGGCGATCAGGTTGTGGGCAACGCGATACAGATAGGCGCGGCCATTGTTCAGCAGGCCGCTGGCGGCGACCTTGACGATACGCAGCCAGGTTTCCTGGACGACGTCATCGGCATCGCTGCGTTGCGGGAGTTTGCGGCGGACATGGGCGTGCAGCGGCCGGTAATGGGCCGCGCACAGCTGCGCGACATCCGTCGGTTCGACAGGCGTGGACACGGGGCGGGCGACAACTGGGAAAGGGAACAGCCCGCGGCGGCAAGGGCAGCGGCAGCACCTTACAGCAAAAGAGAATCATTTGCATCAATGGGCGGTCATCAGCCAGTGATGGACCCGCCAGCCGTTGGCCGGCATGCCCCCAAACGGGTCAGAGGTCGCGGTACTGGATCTGCGCGGCGAGCACGCGCAGGCCGTCAGCGTTGCTGGACAGGATGCGCTCCTCGCCGATACCTTTCTGCCGCTTCAGCTGGAAGCCCTGTTCGCTGGGCAGCCGTGCGGCGATGACGTCCATGCGCAGCAGGGCGTCGGGGCCGCTGCAGTCGAAGTGGCCCCAGTAGGCGCCATCGCGGTAGACCTGCAACCGGTAATTCATCGTGGCATCTCCGGCAGGTCCTGCAGCCAGTGGTCGAACATCGCGGTGGCGGCGGCTGCCAGCGGCGCACCATAGCGGCGCGCCTGCGCGCGCAGGTCGTTCGGGTCGATGCCGGCCTGGGCCAGTTCCAGGGTGTGGCCGATCAGCCAGCGTTCGAACTGGCGCGCGTCCAGCTCCGGATGGCATTGCAGGCCCAGCGCGTGCTGACCGATGGCAAATGCCTGGTGGCGGCAGGCGGGCGTGCTGGCCAGGCGGCGTGCGCCGGGCGGGAGTTCGAAGCCCTCACCGTGCCAATGCAGTACCGGAATGCCCTGCAGGGCCTGCAGGGGCGAGCGCTGGCCGTCATCGGTGAGCAGCAGTGGCGCGAAACCGATCTCCTTGCCGCCACTGGCAACGACGCTGGCGCCGAGCGCGCGCGCCATCAGCTGCGCGCCGAGGCAGATGCCGAGGGTTGGCCGCTGCTGCTGCAGGCGACGCCGCAGCAGGGCGATGCTGTCGGTGACGAAGGGATAGGTTTCTGTGTCGTTGGCACTGATCGGGCCACCCAGCACGACCAGCAGCTCGGCCGCTTCGGCATCGTCGAGCGGATCGACACCGGCCTGCAGCACCTGCAGCTGCCAGCCCTGCGCCAGCAGCAGCGGCGTCAGGGTGCCGAGATCCTCGAAGGCAACGTGCTGCAGGACCACCGCGTGCTTCATGCCGGTGCTCCGCTGTAGGGCCAGTAGAAACTGTCCGGGGTGGCGCGGGCGCCGAAGATGGCCTGGCCGACGCGGACCACGGTGGCGCCTTCCTCGATGGCGACTTCGAAGTCACCGGACATGCCCATCGACAGCTGCGAGAGGTCGAGGCCGGCGGGCGCAGAGCACTGCAGCTGGTCGCGCAGTTCGCGCAGGCGCACGAAGCAGGCGCGCACGCGCTCGACATCCGGGGTGAACACGGCCAGGGTCATCAGGCCGCGCACGCGCAGACGATCGAAGGCCGGCAGCTGCTGCACGAAGCCCTCCACCGCGCCGGGCTCGAGTCCGTACTTGCTGGGCTCGGCCGAGGTATTGACCTGCACGAACACCTCCAGCGTGCGATCTTCCACTTGCAGGCGCTGCTGCAGGGCCTCGGCCACGCGCAGGCTGTCCAGCGCCTGGAACTCGCTGGCGAAGCGCGCCACGTAGCGCGCCTTGTTGGTCTGCAGGTGGCCGATCACCGACCAGTGCACGCCCAGGTCGGCCATGGCCTCGGCCTTGCGCTGTGCCTCCTGGACCTTGTTCTCGCCCAGTTCGTGGCAACCAGCGGCCACGGCCATGCGGATGCGGGCGTCATCGACGGTCTTGCTGACCGGCAGCAGGCGCACGCTGGCCGGATCACGGCCAGCGCGGGCGCAGGCGTCGGCGATGCGCTGGCGCACGGTGGCCAGGTTGGCGGCGATCTGTTCAACAGACTGGGCCATGGGCCAGTCGGCGGCGGCAAGGGGCATGCGGGCACCTCCAATGCGGAATGGCCAGGGTGGGATACACTGGCACAGGACAAGAGTTATTTTGGCATAGGACAAAATGAAAATCACCGGGCATAGCGCCGAGTCGATCTTCGACAGCATCCGCGACGGCATCGGCAAGGGCCGCCTGCCGGCCGGCACCGTGCTGCCGGCGGTGCGTGAGCTGGCCGAGCAGCTGGGGGTGAACCGCAACACCGTGGCCGCAGCCTACAAGCGGCTGGACGCGGCGGGCCTGGCCAGCACTGCCGGCCGTCGCGGCACGGTGGTGCGCGGCTTGCCGTCGGCAATGGCACGCGAAGGAAGCACGCCGGGAGTGGCCCTGCATGACCTGGCCAGTGGCAACCCGGACCCGCGCCTGCTGCCGAACCTGCGACTGGCTCCGGCGGCGCCACGGTTGTATGGGGTGGGCACGGTCGACCCGCGGTTGCAGGCGCTGGCACGGGCCTCGCTGGATGCGGATTGCCCCGAGGGGTATGCGCTGGAGCTGACCCATGGCGCGGTCGATGGCATCGAGCGCCTGCTGGCGGCGTGGCTGCTGCCGGGTGATCGCATCGCGGTGGAAGATCCATGTTTCCTCGGCAGCCTCAACGTACTCAACGCGGTGGGCCATGCGCCCTTGCCGGTGGTGGTGGATGCGCATGGCATGCAGGTCGAATCGCTGCGTGCCGCACTGGAGGCCGGCGCACGCGCGGTGCTGCTGACCCCGCGTGCGCACAATCCGACCGGGGCCAGCCTGGATGCGAAGCGCGCACGGGCGCTGCGGCAGCTGCTTGCCCACTATCCGCAGGTGGCAGTGCTGATCGACGATCACTACGCGCTGCTCTCGCAGCAGACCTATCACTCGGTACTGCCGCTCGATGGCCGGCGCTGGGCGCTGTTGCGCTCGCTGTCCAAGCCGCTTGGCCCTGACCTTCGGCTGGCCTGGTTGGGCTGTGATGAGGAAACTGCGGCGCGGTTGCGGCTGCGGTTGGCCTCGGGCACGGGCTGGGTCAGTCATCTTCTGCAGGACGCGGCCACCTCGGTGCTGGGCTCGGCGTCGCAGCGGGCGAAGATCGCGTCGGCAGGCGAGCGTTACCAGCAGCGCCTGCAGTCGCTGCAGGAATTGCTCGTTGCACGTGGCGTGGCGACGCCGCAGCCGATGGAAGGGCTGAACCTGTGGCTGCCCTTGCCGGCCGACAGTCATCCGCAGGTGCTGGCGCTGGCCGCGCGTGGCTGGCATGTGCGCGCGGGCGAAGTGTTCGCGGTGGCGGCCCCCGGGCATGGCCTGCGCATCACCTGCGCGGCGCTGGGACCGGTGCAGCAGCGGCAGCTGGCCGATGATCTGGCGGCGGTGTCTGGACTGTAGAGTCGAGCTTGCTCGACTGCTCGTGCCAACAACAGTCGAGCAA
>NZ_JASJSU010000137.1:0-8489 GCF_030237045.1 Stenotrophomonas maltophilia group sp. Smal17 | reverse complement strand
CCGTGACCAACACCCCGTCTTCCGCCCCCTCCCCCCTCACCTACCGTGATGCGGGTGTCGACATCGACGCCGGCAACGAGCTGGTCGAGCGGATCAAGCCCCTGGTCAAGCGCAGCTTCCGCCCGGAAGTGATGGGCGGCCTGGGTGGCTTCGGCGCCCTGTTCGACCTGTCCAACAAGTACCGCGAGCCGGTGCTGGTGTCGGGTACCGACGGCGTGGGCACCAAGCTGAAGCTGGCCCACCAGCTGAACCGCCACGATACGATCGGCATCGACCTGGTCGCCATGTGCGTGAACGACGTGCTGGTGCAGGGCGCCGAGCCGCTGTTCTTCCTGGACTATTTCGCCACCGGCAAGCTGGACATCGACACCGCCGCGGCGGTCGTGGGCGGCATCGCCAACGGCTGCACCGAGGCCGGCTGCGCGCTGATCGGCGGCGAAACCGCTGAAATGCCCGACATGTACGCCCCGGGCGAGTACGACCTGGCCGGCTTCACCGTCGCCGCGGTCGAAAAGAGCGAACTGAAGGATGGCGCCAGCGTCGCCGCCGGTGACGTGCTGATCGGCATCGCTTCGTCCGGCCCGCACTCCAACGGCTATTCGCTGGTGCGCCGCATCTACGACCGCGCCGGCCAGCCGGCCGATCTGGAGCTGGAAGGCGGCGTGAAGCTGGTCGATGCGCTGATGGCGCCGACCCGCCTGTACGTGAAGCCGATCCTGTCGCTGCTGAAGTCGCACGGCGACGCCATCCACGGCATGGCCCACATCACCGGTGGCGGCCTGACCGAGAACATCATCCGCGTGGTGCCCGAAGGCCTCGGCCTGGACATCCAGGCGTCGTCCTGGACCCTGCCGCCGGTGTTCCAGTGGCTGCAGAAGGAAGGCGCAGTGGCCGACAGCGAGATGTGGCGCACCTTCAACTGCGGCATCGGCTTCGTGCTGATCGTTGCACCGGACCAGCTCGCTGCCGTGTCCGACGCGGTCAAGGCGCAGGGCCTGGAGCACTGGACCATCGGCCAGGTGGTCAGCGCCGAAGGCGCCGAGCGCGTCCACATCGGCTGATCGCACACCCAGGAGCCCGCATGGACGCAACGCCCCCCGTGTCACCTGCCCCACCGCCTCTGGCGACGGTGCCGGTGTTCAGCGCGCAGGATGCCGACCACCTGCGCATGCTGTCCATCGCGCACTACGTGGTTGGCGGCCTGATCGCGCTGTTCTCGCTGATCTTCATCCTCCACATCGTGCTGGGCATCAGCGCACTGACCGGCCACCTGCCGATGAACTCCGGTGGCCAGCCCACGTCGCCGGCCGAGCAGCGCCTGTTCGGCTGGATGTTCACCATCATCGGCTGCGTCATCGTGTTCGGTGGCGTGACGCTCGGCGCGTTCGTCGCCTATGCCGGGCGCTGCCTGGCCGGCCGCCGCCGCTACCTGCTGTGCCTGATCGTGGCCGGCCTGGCCTGCCTGTTCGCGCCGCTTGGCACGGTGCTGGGGGTGTTCAGCCTGATCATCCTGCTGCGTCCGCAGGTGAAGGCGGCCTTCGAAGCCAACGTTCCTTCCCGCAGCTGAGATTTCCATGGCTTCCGTCCCGCCCCCGTTGAACGTGCCGCCTGGCTGGACCGCGCTCCAGATCGGCGGTCACCTGCACACGCTCAGGATCCTGTTCTGCGTCTACGGCGGCATCCAGCTGGCGCTGTCCGTTGTCCTGCTGATGGCCGCACTGGGTGGCTACATCAGCGAAAGCCGGACCCCCACGGTGGGCATGTCGCCTGTGCTGCTGGCGGCGATCCTCGCTGTCGCGGCGCTGGCCATCGGTGCACTGGGCATACTCAGCCTGACCGCTGCGAACCGGCTGGGGCAGCGCTGCCAGCGCACGTTGTGCCTGGTGGCGGCCGGTGCCGCCTGCCTGGGCGGCGCGCTGGGCATCGCGCTGGGCGTATACGCCCTGATCGTGCTGCTGCGTGCGGATGTCGCCGCCAGCTTTAGCGAACCGGGCGGCGCGGTGGTCGCATGACCGCTCGCATTGCGGTACTGGCCTCCGGCCGTGGCAGCAATCTGCAGGCCATCCTCGACGCGATCGGCGACGGCCGCCTGCCGGCCGACGTGGTCGGCGTGTTCTCCGACCGTCCAGGTGCCGCAGCGCTGCAGCGGGTGGCACCGGGCCTGCGCTGGGCACACGCGCCGAAGGAGTTCAGCGACCGCGCCGCCTATGAGCAGGCGCTCGGCGATGCCGTGCAGGCATCGGCGCCGGACTGGATCGTCTGTGCCGGCTACATGCGCATCCTGGGGGCTGCCTTCGTGCAGCGCTTCGAGGGCCGCCTGGTCAACATCCACCCCTCGCTGCTGCCGCTGCACAAGGGCCTGGACACCCATGCGCGGGCCTTGGAAGCCGGCGATGCCGAGCACGGCGCCAGCGTTCACCTGGTGGTACCGGAACTGGATGCCGGGGCGGTGCTGGCGCAGGTACGGGTGCCGGTGGGGCCCGGCGACGATGCGCAGGCGCTGGCCGAGCGCGTGCTGGCGGTGGAGCACCCGTTGCTGATCGCCACCCTGCAGCTGCTGTGCGCCGGCCGCCTGACTGAACGGGAAGGACAGCCCCAGCTGGATGGTCACCCCCTGTTTAGCCCGTTGGCCCTAGATTCCGCCGGGAACCTGAACCGGTAACGCCCGTGCACACGCCCCGCTGACTGCGGGGCTGGCATCCTGCCCCTCCCTGCGGTCCCTGTCCTTCATGAAGACCACGACCCTGCTGTCCACTTCGCTGCTGCTGTCGCTGGCTGTATTGCCCGCTGCGGGCTGGGGCCAGGCGCAAGCGCCTGCCGCCTCGCCTTCCCCGGCGCCGGTGCCTGCCGTGCAGCCGCCTGCCGAGCCGGCGGCGCCGGTGTTGCCTGCGCTGGCGTGGGAACCACCGCCGCTGCAGCCGTTCACCGCCACCTACCAGGCGTTCTACAAGAGCAAGGAGGCCGGCGACGCCAGCATGCAGGTCACCCACACCGGCGGCAGCCAGTGGCGGGTCGACATGCAGGTGGTGGGCCGCCGCGGCTTTGCCAGCGTGCTCGGCCTGAACATCGAGCAGAGCACGGTGTTCGAGGAACGCGGCGGTGTTTACGCGCCACTGAGCCAGAGCACGGTGCGCAAGGGCCTGTTCCTTGGCAAGAAGGCCGTGGGCACCTACAACTGGCAGGCCGGTACCGCGCAGTGGACCGGTGACGTGAAGAAGGAACGTGCGCAGCCGATCCCGCTGCAGCCCGGCGACCAGAGCGCGCTGCTGATCAACCTGGCGATCATGCGCGATGCGCGCCCGGGTGCCACCATGCACTACCGCTACGTGGACATGGGCAAGGTCCGCCAGCATGACTACCAGGCCGCGCAGCAGACCGAGAACGTCGAAGTCGGCGACCTGTCCTACAACGCGCTGCGGGTCTACCGGACCAACGGCGGCAACAATGAAACCATCCTCTGGATCGCCAACGGTGTCCCCACCCCGGTGCGCATCCTGCAACGCGAAGACGGCGAAGACCGCGTCGACCTCCGCCTGATCGAATACCAAGGAGTCTGAGCATGAGCACCCTGACCCGCCCCCTCACCTGGATCGCCGCGGCCGCCCTGTCGATGGCCAGCCTGCCGGCCATGGCCCTGCAGCCGTTCAAGGCCGATTACCTGGCCAGCTACATGGGCATGCAGGCCAATGGCAGCATGACCCTGAGCAGCGAGGGAGCCAACAAGTGGCGCTACACGCTGCAGGTGAAGAACCAGCTGGCCGACCTGAGCCAGAGCACCGTGTTCGAAGAAGTGCGCGGCCAGCTGCGCCCGCTCAGCAGCCAGGACCGTTCGGCGCTGCTGGTGAAGAAGCGCAACGTGCAGGCCAACTACAACTGGACCAGCAACCAGGCGACCTGGACCGGCGACATCAAGCCGGACCGCGCCGGCCCGATCGCGCTGAAGTCCGGTGACATGGATGCGCTGCTGATCAACCTGGCGATCGCCCGCGACCTGGCCGCCGGCAAGCCGCTGACCTATCGCATGGTTGACGAAGGGCGCATCAAGAACATGACCTACCGCGTGATCGGCAAGGAGTCGATCACTGTGGGTGGAAAGAGCTACGAAGCCACCAAGGTCTCGCGTGCCGACGGCAACAAGGAACTGATCGCCTGGATCGTCCCCGAGTTCCCGGTGCCGGCGCGCATGCTGCAGCGTGAGAACGATCGCGACGCCCTGGACCTGACCATCAAGGCGATGAACTGACGCGCGAACCGGTAGTGCAGGCCGCTGGCCGGCATTCTCGCGATGCTCCACGAGGTTCATGGGGTTGCCGGCCAGCGGCCGGCACTACCGAAAGGAAAACGCCCGCTTTCGCGGGCGTTTTCTTACTTCTTCGCTTCAGCCGGCTTCGCTTCCGCTGGCGCGAACTCGGTGCGGCAGTCCACGCGGATCTGCTCGCCCGTGCTGCGCCAGACGAAGGTGCGGCAATGGCGGTTGCCGTCCTGGCTGTCATTCACCGCAACCGCGTAGAACGACTCGATGATCTCGTCACGCGAGACGGTGCCATCGCCGTTCCAGTCCATGTCCTTCTGCTCGATGCCCTGGGTGATGGCGATGTTGGCGTACCAGGCGTAGCCCAGCCACGCCAGCACGATCAGCACCAGCGCCAGCAGCGCCTTGCGACGCGGGCTGAACTTGCCGCGCAGGATCATGGCACGCGCCGGATGGTGGCACCGAGCGAAGACAGCTTCTCTTCGATGTTCTCGTAGCCACGATCAAGGTGGTAGATGCGGTCGATGGTGGTCTCGCCGTCGGCCATCAGGCCTGCCAGGATCAACGACGCCGACGCGCGCAGGTCGGTGGCCATCACCGGCGCACCGCTCAGGCGTTCGTGGCCACGGGCAATGGCCGTGTGGCCTTCGACCTGGATGTCCGCGCCCAGCCGCAGCAGTTCGTTGACGTGCATGAAACGGTTCTCGAAGATCGTTTCATTGATCACGCCCACGCCGTCGGCCACGCAGTTGAGCGCCATGAACTGCGCCTGCATGTCGGTCGGGAACGCCGGGTACGGCGCGGTGGTCAGGTTGACCGCCTTCGGCCGCTTGCCCTGCATGTCCAGGGTGATGCTGTCATCGGTGGTCTCGATCTTCGCACCGGCCTCGACCAGCTTGGACAGCACCGCGTCCATGGTGTTCGGGCGCGCACGATTCACGGTGACCTTGCCACCGGTCATCGCCGCGGCCACCAGGAAGGTGCCGGTCTCGATGCGGTCGGGCAGCACTTCATGGCGGCCACCGGACAGGCGCTCGACGCCTTCGATGACCAGGCGCGCGGTGCCCAGGCCTTCGATCTTCGCGCCCAGCGCGATCAGGCAGTGCGCCAGATCGGTCACTTCCGGTTCCATCGCGCAGTTGTCGAGGATGGTGGTGCCTTCGGCCAGCACCGCGCCCATCAGCACGTTCTCGGTGCCGGTGACGCTGACCATGTCGAAGGTGAAATGACCGCCCTTCAGGCGCTTGGCCGAGGCCTTGATGAAGCCGTTCTCGACCACGATCTCGGCGCCCAGCGCCTGCAGGCCCTTGATGTGCTGGTCGACCGGGCGCGAACCGATCGCGCAGCCGCCCGGCAGCGACACTTCCGCAGCGCCGAAGCGGGCCAGCAGCGGGCCCAGCACCAGGATCGAGGCGCGCATGGTCTTGACCAGCTCGTACGGCGCCACATGCTGGTTCACAGGACGCGGATCGACCACGATCGCGCTGCCGCGCGACAGCGTGCCCTGGTCGATGGTGACCTTGGCGCCCAGTTCACCCAGCAGTTTCACCGTGGTGACCACGTCGTGCAGGTGCGGCACATTGGTGATCTCCACCGGCGCATCGGCCAGCAGGGTCGCGCAGAGAATGGGGAGGACGGCGTTCTTGGCGCCGGAGATGCTTACTTCACCGTGCAGCGCAGCGCCGCCGGTCACAACGATCTTGGCCATGTATTCGGGATCTTCTGCGGTTCAGCCGGCTTCGGCCGGGGTCACGGTTTTCAGCGCCAGTGCGTGGATCGCACCGCCCATCAGGTCGCCCAGGGTGGCATAGACCATCCGGTGGCGGGCCAGCGGCATCTTGCCGGCAAAGGCCTCGCAGACCACGGTCGCTTCGAAATGCACGCCATCGTCGCCACGCACGTCGGCGCGGGCGCCGGGCAGGCCGGTTTCGATCAGATTGCGGATGGTGTCGGCGTCCAACGGGCTTTCCTAATAAAATGATCGCTCATTCTACTTCCGCTGCGTGGCGTCCGCATGGCCGAGCCCCTCCTGCCCTCCCGTTCCGTCGACCCGGCCAGCCTGGTCGCCAGCGGCCGCCGTGTCTTCGACATCGAGCAGCAGGCCCTGAATGCGGTCGCTGCCCGCCTCGGCGAAGCGTTCCAGCAGGCCTGCCAGGCGATCCTGTCCAGCCGCGGGCGGGTGGTTGCCACCGGCATGGGCAAGTCCGGCCACATCGCCCGCAAGATCGCCGCCACCCTGGCCTCCACCGGCACCCCGGCGTTCTACGTGCACCCGGGGGAGGCGGGCCATGGCGACCTGGGCATGATCACCGAGGACGACGTGGTGCTGGCCCTGTCCTATTCGGGCGAGTCGGACGAAGTCCTGATGCTGCTGCCGGTGCTCAAGCGCCAGGGCAACCTGCTGATTTCCATGACCGGACGCCCGCAGTCCAGCCTGGCCGCCGCCGCCGACATTCACCTGGATGTCAGCGTGCCGGCCGAAGCCTGCCCGCTGGACCTGGCCCCGACCTCCAGCACCACCGCGTCGCTGGCAATGGGCGATGCGCTGGCCGTGGCCCTGCTCGATGCGCGCGGCTTCACCGCCGACGATTTCGCCCGTTCACACCCGGCCGGCAGCCTCGGCCGCCGCCTGCTGCTGCACATCACCGATGTCATGCACACCGGCGACGACCTGCCCACGGTCGGTGCCGGCGCCAGCCTCAGCGAAGCGCTGATGGAAATGAGCCGTAAACGGCTGGGCATGACCGCCGTGGTCGATGCCGACGGCGTCCTGATCGGCCTGTTCACCGACGGCGACCTGCGCCGCGCGCTGGACAGCGCGCTGGACGTGCGTACCGCGAAGATCGCCGATGTGATGACCCGCAACCCACGTACCATCGGCGCCGACCAGCTGGCCGTCGAGGCCGCGCGGTTGATGGAGACCCACAAGATCACCGGCCTGATCGTGGTCGATGGCCAGGGCCGCGCGGTCGGTGCCCTGAACATTCATGACCTGTTGCGGGCGCGGGTGGTTTAACCGACAGTCCGTAGACCCCATTCAGTCTGTATCGTCCATCCGCCCACACCGAGCCTGCCGCCCTGATGCCCTGGTCCCCGCTGCCCGCCTTTCCCGCCCACCTGCATGCCGCCGCGGCCCGTATCCGCCTGGCGTGCTTCGACGTGGACGGCACCCTCACCGACGGTCGGCTGTACTACGACAAGGACGGCAATGAGAGCAAGGCGTACTTCGTGCAGGATGGCCTGGGCCTGAAACTGCTGCAGCAGCACGGCATCCATCCCGTGCTGATCACCGCGCGCAACAGCCAGTCCGCGCTGCGCCGTGGCGCCGATCTCGGCATCGACACCCAGATCGCCGTCGGCGACAAGCTGGCCAGCGTGCAGGCGCTGTGCGCGCAGCACGGCATCGGCCTGGAACAGGTGGCCTTCATGGGTGACGACCTGCCGGACCTGGCGCCACTGGGTGCGGTGGGCCTGGCCGTGGCCCCTGCCAACGCGCACCCGTGGATCGCCGAGCGCGTGCACTGGCAGACCCGCACCGAGGGCGGGCGTGGCGCTGCACGTGAACTGTGCGACGTCCTGCTGGCCGCCCAGGGCCACGTGGACGCCGTCCTGGCGAGGTTCAGCGCATGAACCGGCCGACCCTGAACTGGCGCACCGTGCTCGGCATCGGCCTGCTGCTGGCCGCGCTGCTCAGCAGCTGGGCAGCGCTGCGCAACCGTGACAAGGGACCGGCCAACGGCGGCAACGAGGTCGGCGTGGACTACATCCTGCACGACTTCACGATCGTGGCCCTCGACGAGCAGGGCAAGGAATCGACCACCCTGCGCGCACCGCTGCTGGAGCGCCAGCGCGGTGACCAGACCATCAGCATCGCGACCCCGCTGTTCGAAATGCCCGACAAGGACGGCAAGCACTGGACGCTGCGTTCGGAGACCGGCTGGCTCAGCGCCAAGGGCGACGAAATGAAGCTGCGTGGCAACGTCGCAGGCGACAGTCCCGCCGGCCCGGGCGTGCCGCCCACCACCTTCCGCACCGACCACCTGGACGTGTTTCCGAAGGAAAGCCGTGCCCGCACCGACGCGCTGGTGACCATGACCCGGCCCGGGATGGAACAGTCCGGTGTCGGCTTCGAGGTGGATTCGAAGAACAACACGTATCATTTCCTCAGCCAGTCCAAGGGCCGCTACACGCCCCGGCACTGATCCCGCCGCCAGCCTGCGACGTCCCCGGACAGGCG
>NZ_JASJSU010000136.1:0-8574 GCF_030237045.1 Stenotrophomonas maltophilia group sp. Smal17 | reverse complement strand
TGCAGCAGGCCGGTACGGCCATGCTGGCCCAGGCCAACCAGGTGCCGCAGGGCGTGCTCAGCCTGCTGCGCTGATCCACGGCAAGAAGGCGCCGCTGCCGTCGGATTGAACCGACGGCAGCGGCAACCCGGAAGCCACGGTGCACGAAGGCGCGGGCCATGCCCGGCCCGGGAACCCTCCCGAACCGGCTTGGCATCGCCCGCTCCTGCGGACCTCTCTTTCAGCGCTGTACCTTTGACTGTACGTACCGGGCGGCTTCGTCTCCCCCCGATTGTCAGTAGCCTGATCCCTCCCCTGCATTGGGGGAGGGTTTTTTGCAGACTCCCGGCAGCCCGCGGTGAACCTCCCCGCACCCTGCCCCAACCCTCCTGCAACCTGCGTGCCAGAACCCGCGCCAGAGCATTGGCACGGCGCATGCATCAACGAAGTCCTCAAGACCCAGCGGCACAGGCCGCTATTTTCGTTGACGACGGGCCACCGCACGACGGCCAGGCCCGTATACCAGGAGAAACGACGTGGCAGACTTTGGATACGGTGGCATTGGCTCGGGACTGGATATCTCCAGCATCGTCAACCAGCTGGTCGCAGCCGACCGCAAGCCGGCCGACAATGCACTGAACCTGCAGCAGTCCAAAGCCAAGATGCAGCTGTCGTCGATCGGCACCGTCACCTCGGCCTTCGACAAGCTGAAGACTGCACTGACCGCGCTGAAGGCCACCACCGCCTTCGATACCCGCACGGTGACCGCCAGCGGCAAGGCGCAGCCCGCCAATACCGAGGATGTGCTGACCGCATCGGTGGCGCTGTACGACCTGGGCACGACCAAGGCGGCCGCGTCCAACGGCACGCACCAGGTGGAGGTGACATCCCTCGCCACGGCGCACAAGCTGATTGCCGACACCTCGTTCCCGAAGACCGACACCTTCGGCGCCGGAACCTTGACGCTGACCGTCGGCGTGGGCGACAAGGCCAAGACCATGAACGTGGCGGTGGAGGACGGCGACACGCTGACCACCATCCGCAACAAGATCGATGCCGCCGGCCGCAAGGAAGGCGTGCAGGCCACACTGATCACCTCCGGCGACAACCAGTACCTGTCGATCGCCCAGGAGAAGACCGGTGCCGCCAATGCGATCAAGCTGGAGTACGGCGGCAGTGATCCCAAGCTGGGCGCACTGGTCGGCAGCCTGAAACAGAACACCGCTGCAGCGGACGCCGAACTGACCATCGATGGCGTCAAGGTGGTCAGCGCCAGCAATACGGTGGCAGATGCGGTGCCTGGCCTGACCCTGAACCTGAAGGTTCCCGGCAAGAGTACGGTCGTGATCAGTACCGACACGGCCGCCGCCACCAAGGTGATGCAGGAATTCGTGACCGCCTACAACGCGGCCATCGCAGCGATCAACACCGAAACCAAGTACGACGCCAAGACCAAGGAAGCGGCCACGCTGACCGGCGACGCGCAGATGCGTGGTGCTGCCAGCCAGCTGCGTTCCATGATGTCGGGCGTGCTGAAGGAGCTTTCCGCCGACGGCCTGGACCCGAAGGTACTAGGCCTGCAGACACGCGGTTATCCAAACGCCGACGGCAGCCTGGTGCTCGACACCACCAAGTTTGCCGCCGCACTGGCCAGCCAGCCTGAAAAGATCCGCTCGGCCATCACCGGCGACACCGGCGGTGCCGGCACGCTCTACACCATGGTCGACGGCTATGTCAGCACCACGGTCGGCAAGGAAGGCGCCTTCGTCGCCCGCACCAAAGGCCTCAACACCACGCTGGACAACATCGACAAGCGCCGCAAGGACCTGGACACGCGCATGAAGGGCGTGGAAGAGCGCTACAAGAAGCAGTTCATCGCGCTGGACAGCCTGATGGGCAAGCTGCAGCAGAGCAATACGTCGCTGCAGCAGCAGCTGGCACAGCTGAACCGCTGAAGGTCTACGCGCAACGCTCAAGTTTGGCGTGCAACGCACCGATAACGGACGCAACAGCAATCATCGCCGCGCCGCCGGCAACGATCCCCTCGATCGCCCGGCGGCACCCCGCGCAAGGAGAATCACGAATGTACGGTTCCAGCCGTCAATATGCCGAACAGTATCGCCAGGTGGGAGTGACCAGTGCGGTCGCCGACGCCGATCCGCACAAGCTGGTGGCGATGCTGCTGGCTGGCGCGCTGGAGCGCGTGCGCCGCGCCCTGGCCAGCCTCGAGCGTGGCGACCAGGCCGGCAAGGGCAAGGCGATCGGCGAAGTCTGCGCGATCGTCGGCCACCTCAACGGCTCGCTGGACCATGAGGCCGGTGGCGAGATTGCCGGCAACCTGTCGGCACTCTACGACTACGTGCTGCAGCGCCTGACCGAGGCCAACCTGCACAATGATCGTGCAGCGCTGGACGAAGCCCTGCAGCTGCTGGGCGAAATCGACAGCGCCTGGAACGCGATCCCGCACGAACAGCGCCGCCCGGCCGCAGTGGCACCATGAGCCTGCACGAACTGCACGCGCAGCTGGACGCGTTCGAGAAGGCACTGGGCGAAGAAGCCCTCGACCAGGCCGACAGCCTGCTCGACGGCCACGACAGCGCCCTGCATGCCCTGCTCAGCCAGCCGCTCACCGCGGCCGACCACGCGCCACTGAGCGCACTGTTCGAACGCCAGCAGAACCTGCTCGGGCTGCTGCGCCAGCGCCGCGACGCGGTCGCTGCCCTGATGAACGATGGACAGCGTTCTCTTCGCGCGGCGCATGCCTACCTGCAGGCAGAATCGCTGGCATGACACAACTGCCGACAACGTCGCTGCACCACCCCGCCGAAAGCGAGCTGTTCGACGAAACGCTCAGCTGCGAACTGGCCCTGCCGGCCGAGTTCCAGCCCGGCAGTGCCGCCGGCCGTACCAGCAGCGCCGAAGGCCTGCTGCGCAGCCTGGCGCTGGTGGAAGACAGCCGCGTTGACGAGCATGACGACCGCAACGAGGCCAGCCTGCAGCTGCAGCGGCTCGAGGCCAAGCTGGACCTGGCGATGGTGTTGCTCGGCCGGCTGGTTCGCCAGCAGGGCCAGGAACTGACCCTGCGCCCGGTGCGCTGGTCACGCCGCGGCATCCGCCTGCAGCTGGGCCCGCGCAGCGGCGCCACGCCTGGCCAGGCCGGGCTGGTGCGGCTGCAGCCCAGCGACTGGCTACCCGACCACATCGACCTGCCGGTGGAAGTGATCGCCGAAGCCGCCGACGGCGGTGGTGGCCACTATCTCTGGCTGCGCTTCCAACGCCTCGGCGACGGCCTGGAAATGGCCATGGAGCGGCACCTGTTCCGCCTGCACCGCCGCCAGGTGGCCGAGGCTCGCCGGGCCCGCTGAAACCCACCATTGCGGTGCAGGACAGGCAACGCTTGGCGCGCCCGTTCAGCTAAGTTAAGGTGGACTCCCCTACACGGACCAGTTGCGTGCCTGTGCGAGTTCTCATCGTCGACGATCACACCCTGGTCCGCGCCGGCCTGGCGCGGCTGCTGCAGGGGTTTGCCGACGTGCAGCTGGTTGCCGAGGCCAGCAATGCCGAACAGGCGCTGCAGCTGGCCCTGCAGCATGCGCCGGATGTGGTGCTGATGGATCTGTCGTTGCCCGGCCGCACCGGCTTGGAAGCGCTCAGTGACATCCGCCTGCGCGCGCCCGGTACCCGGGTGGTGATGATGACCATGCACGACGATGCCGCGCATGTGCGCGATGCACTGGATCGCGGCGCGGTCGGTTTCGTGGTGAAGGATGCCGCGCCGCAGGAGCTGGAACTGGCCCTGCGTGCCGCGCACGCCGGCCAGGTGTTCCTCAGCCCGCAGATCTCGGCCAAGATGCTGGCGCCCATGCTGGGCCGCGAGAAGCCCACCGGCATCGCCGCGCTGTCGCCGCGCCAGCGCGAGATCCTGCGCCGCATCGGCAAGGGCGAGAGCAACAAGGAAATCGCCGCTGACCTCGGCATCAGCGTCAAGACGGTGGAGACCCACCGCGCACGCATGATGGAGTCGCTGGGCTGCCGCCGCGCCAATGATCTGTTGTTGCTGGCCGCCCGCCACCAGCACGAGCTGGAGTGAATCGGCATACCGGCGGCGACGAAATCCCGTCGCTCTGACAGGCCCCGACAGGAATCCGTACACGCCGCGTAGCAGACGCGGCAGGGCCGCCACCACGAATCAATGACTTGGCGACGGCCTTCGTCAACATCCCGCGCCAATGTAGGGGAAACCCTTACATCCTGTCGGGAGATCCACGAAAGCCCTCAGGAACCCCCCGATTCCACCCCCGTCGGATCAAAAGCAAGATGCGTTCCACAAGGCGCCGGGGAGCGGTGCCGGGGAACCACGATGAAGGCTGCACTCTCGACCCAGCTGGGCCAACAACTTCACCTCACCCCGCAGCTGCTGCAGTCGATCCGGCTGCTGCAGCTCGATGGCCTGCACCTGGAACAGGAAATCCAGCGCCTGCTCGACTCCAACCCGCTGCTGGAGATCGAAGAGGCCGAAGCCCCTGCCGCCGAGGCCACCGAGGCCAGCACCACCACGCTGGAGACGGCCGCGTTCGACGAGCTGCCGGAATCCTCGATGTGGGACGTGGCCGGCACCAGCTGGCAGGACGGCGACGACGACCGCATGGCGCGCATCGCCGCCGGTGAATCGACCGATCCGCAGCTGCGCGTGCTGCAGCGCCTGTCGCTGGACATGGACGACCGCGGGCTGGCCGTTGCTGCCTTCTGGCTGGACCACTGCGATGACGCCGGCTACCTGCAGGCACCGCTGGGCCAATTGCAGCTGCTGGCCAGCGCCCAGTTCGACATCGACGCCGACGGCGTGGAGGCCATCCGCCAGCAGCTGCTGCACGGCGAACCGGCTGGCATGGCCGCGCAGGACCTGCGCGAAGGCCTGCAGGCGCAGCTGCGCAGCCTGCACGGCGTGGTGCCTGCTCGCCACCTGGCCGCGCGCATCCTGGACGGCGCGCTGGACGCACTGGCCGCGCACGACTACCCCGCCCTCGCCCGCCAGCACGACGCCGAGATCGACGACGTGCGCGAAGCGGTGCGCCTGATCCTCTCGCTGCAGCCGCGCCCTGGCGACAGCCTGTTGCCCGAGCGCAACGCCGTGGTGGTACCGGACGTGGTCGCCTGGCACGCCGACGCGCAGTGGAAGGTGGCACTGAACCCGGCCACCAGCCGCCGCGTGTCGATCAACAGCCAGTACGAACAGGCACTGGCCGACAGCAACGACGCCGCCCCGGCCCTGCGCGAAATGCTGCAGGAAGCGCGCTGGTTCAGCCGCGGCCTGTCGATGCGCTACGACACCCTGCTGCGGACCGCGCGGGTGATCGTCGAGCGCCAGGCCGCTTTCCTGGTGCGTGGCGAGGAGGCCATGGCGCCGCTGACCCTGAAGGAAGTGGCCGAGGAAATCGGCATGCACGAGTCCACCGTCTCGCGCATCACCACCGGCAAATTCCTGCAGACTCCGCGCGGCACCTTCGAACTGAAGCACTTCTTCGCCGTGCGCCTGGAAGGCGCCAGCGTCTCCGGCCAGGCGGTAAAGGCCATGGTCCGCCGCCTGATCGATGCCGAGCCAGCCGGCCGGCCGCTGGCCGATGAAGCGATCGCCGGGCTGTTGTCGCGCCAGGGGGTGAACATTGCCCGCCGAACCGTCGCAAAATACCGGGAACAACTGGACATCGCCCCGGCCCGAGAACGGCGCCGGCTCGGCGCCAGGCAACCGCAGCTGGCCCGGGTGGGCTGAAAAGGATGTTGGACATGAACAAGCTTACGGTCCTGCTGGTCGATGACCACGAGGGCTTCATCAACGCGGCGATGCGCCATTTCCGCAAGATCGACTGGCTGCAGATCGTCGGCAGTGCCGGCAACGGCCTGGAAGCGATCGAGCGCTCGGAAACGCTGCGCCCGCAGGTGGTACTGATGGACCTGGCCATGCCGGAAATGGGCGGCCTGCAGGCCACCCGCCTGATCAAGTCGCAGGACGACGCGCCGTACATCGTGATCGCCAGCCACTTCGACGACGCCGAGCACCGCGAACACGCGCTGCGCGCCGGCGCCGACAATTTCGTCAGCAAGCTGTCCTACATCCAGGAAGTCATGCCGATCCTGGAAGGCCTCAGGGAGGATCGATCGTGAGCGAATCGCGCATCCTTGTACTGGACAACGACGCCGTGCGTGCCGAGCGCACCGTTGCCCTGCTGGAATTCATGGACTTCAACCCGCGCTGGGTTTCCGACGCGGCCGATTTCGACCTGGGCCGCCAGCGCCAGAACGACTGGATGGCGGTGATCGTCGGTAGCCTGGATGACAGCGCCGCCAGCACTGCGCTGTATCACTGGCTCGGCGGCAGCAGCCTGCCGCCGCCGGTGCTGCTGGCCGACGGCGATGCCGCTGCCTTCGCGCAGCAGCATGGCCTGCACGAGGCCAACATCTGGCCGCTGGAGACCCCGCTGCGCCACGCCCAGATGGAAGCCCTGCTGCGTCGCGCCAGCCTCAAGCGCCTGGACGCCGAGCACCAGGCCGGTGCCGTGCAGGAGCAGGGACCGACCGGCAACGGCCCGGCCGTCACCGAACTGCGCACCATGATCGAGCAGGTCGCTGCGTTCGATACCACCGTGCTGGTGCTGGGCGAATCGGGTACCGGCAAGGAAGTGGTGTCGCGCGCCATCCACCAGCGCTCGCCGCGCCGTGACGGCCCGTTCGTGGCGATCAACTGCGGCGCCATTCCGGCCGACCTGCTGGAAAGCGAACTGTTCGGTCACGAAAAGGGCGCCTTCACCGGTGCGCTCACCGCGCGCAAGGGCCGTTTCGAAATGGCCGAGGGCGGCACCCTGCTGCTCGATGAAATCGGCGACATGAGCCTACCGATGCAGGTCAAGCTGCTGCGCGTGCTGCAGGAGCGCAGCTTCGAACGCGTGGGTGGCAACCAGACCATCCGCTGCAACGTGCGCGTCGTCGCCGCGACCCACCGCGACCTGGAAACGCGCATTGCCGAAGGCAAGTTCCGCGAGGATCTGTTCTACCGCCTCAACGTGTTCCCGATCGACGTGCCGGCCCTGCGCGAACGCCGCGAGGACCTGCCGGCGCTGGTGGAAACCATCGCCGCGCAGCTGGCGCGTACCGGCCGTGGCGAAGTGCGCTTCACCGCAGAAGCCCTGCAGGCCCTGGCCGGCTACGAATGGCCGGGCAACGTGCGCGAACTGACCAACCTGGTCGAGCGCCTGGCGGTGCTGCACCCGGGTGGCTCGGTGCGCGTGCAGGACCTGCCGGCCCGCTACCGGGGCGACGCCGCGCTGGCAGCAGTGGCCGCGCCGGCACCGGTGCAGTCCGTCGCCAGCGAAGAACGCCTGGACCTGCGCAGCTTCTCGTTCCATACCCCGGGCAGCGGCAACCAGCCGGCGCTGGAGCATGGCATCGCCGTCAATCGTGTAGCAGCACCGGCCGCCCTGCCCGACGAGGGCATGGATCTGCGCAACCACATGGCCAACATCGAACTGGGCCTGATCAACGAAGCACTGGAACGCACCCAGGGCGTGGTCGCCCACGCCGCCCAGCTGCTTGGCCTGCGCCGCACCACCCTGGTGGAAAAGCTGCGCAAGTACGGCATCGAACGCGAGCAGGCCGAACTGGCCGGCTGAACCGCGTTTCCAGCATGAAGGGGGCACGAACGCCTGGGCTTGCCCGGGCGTTGGTGTTTGTGGGATTTGCAACTATTCCCAATGCGCTTCGCGCCGGGACGCAATAGCCTCAGGGGTTGCGATTGCCACCGATGAATGCCATGAGCGAGACATTTGAAAGCTCCATGCAGGAAATACTGGAATCCATGCTCGGCGTTTGCCTGGAGTACGGAGAGAATCGCGTGGATGGGGTCTACCTTTACGGCGCTGCGGAGGATGGGACTTCCTCAGCAAACGTCTTCTATGAAATAGGCGGTGGCATCTACAGGATTCACCAGTTGAACGACTCTCCAGCCGCCCAAGGAGGGCAGCAATTCGACCTTTCGCGAGACCGTAGCTTCGCTTTGCTGGATTTCGTTCTGGACGACTTTGACCGCCTGCTTGAGCTTCATGAAAGTCATGAGCGGGAGCCTCCTACCCAGCTGAAGGCACACTTGGACGCGGTTACCGGAAAGCTGAGCATCAAGTTCAGCCATGACCTTCATTTCTCCAATACCGAAGATCTCCTACCCAGCCATTTCTTCGAGGCTTGGCTCCAAGAGGTGAAGGACGGCTTTCCGAACAGCCGTAGCGCTGGTTAGTCCGGAACGAAGTCGCGGCGTCGAACGCGCACCGGCCAAATCGGCCGGCTTGCAGGCACAGCCAGGGGCAGATCCCTTTCCATCGGAAAGTGCTCCGACCCCTTTGTATTTCCCAGCGCCAGAATTCCGGCCACCAGCCCCTCCAGCCCCAGGCCAGAAAACCGACGCCGGTTAAATGGCGCGTCGATCGGGCTCAGAACCCATGCCGACCAGAATGTGTCGACCAAGGTCGACACCCACCAAGAGCAGCCCATGCAATTCCGACAGATCGCGGAGATCTGTCGAAGGCGGGGCGGGTCCGGTTGCGGGGG
>NZ_JASJSU010000135.1:0-8644 GCF_030237045.1 Stenotrophomonas maltophilia group sp. Smal17 | reverse complement strand
CCATGCAGTCGAGCAAGCTCGACTCTACAGAACGGGGCCCGACGATTGCCGGGCCCCTTGTGATGCGTCTGCCGGCCAGCGGCCGGCACGACCGCCGCGTCAGCGTATGCTCTTGCGGGTGAACAGGTTGACGATCGCCAGCAGGATCACCGCACCGATCAGCGAGAACAGGAAGGTGCGGATGGTGATCGCTTCGTTGATGCCGCCGCCGAACAGCCAGCCGGAAATCAGCGCGCCGACGATGCCGACCACGATGTTGAGGATGATGCCCTGCTGGGCGTCGCGCTTCATGATGATGCTGGCCAGCCAGCCTACGATGCCGCCGACGATCAGCCAGATGATGATGCCCATGATCGAACCTCCGGTGGGGAACTGTGACCAGTTGACGCGCATGGCTGTGAACCCGTCGTGCAATTGCGTGATGGGCGCGTGCGGATGAGCCTGCCAGCCACCCTCGACGGCCCGTGGCGCTTCGGCCCGGTGACGGTCTGGCGGCGCACCCACGTGCCCGGCCACCGCGGTGAACCGCAGGCGCGGCAGGTACTGGCGCAGGCGCTGGGGGCCGAACCGGAGGCGCTGCCGCTGGTGCGCGACGGCAAGGGACGGCCTGAACTGACCGGCGCACTGGCCCACTACGGCACCGGCTGGAGCCACAGCGGTGAGGTGCTGCTGGTGGCGCTGGGCGAGGGCGTGCGGCTGGGCGTGGACCTTGAGCTGCTGCGGCCGCGACCACGCCTGCTGGAGATCGTGCGGCGCTTCTTCCATCCCGAGGAAGTGGCCTGGCTGGAACACCTGGACGAGGCCGGGCGCGAGCACTGGTTCTTCCGCGTGTGGTGCGCCAAGGAAGCGATGCTGAAAGCCCACGGCCAAGGCATCTCGTTCGGCCTGCACCGGCTGCAGCTGGCCCCCGGCAATGACGGCGCCCTGCACCTGCGCTGGTGCGACCCGGAACTGGGTGAGGCCGCGCGCTGGCACCTGCACGAATGGCAGGCCAGCGGGCAGTTCCGCGCGGCATTGGCCTGGTATCCGCACTGAAGCGGGGAATCAGCGCGCAAAACCGGCGATAATGCCGGCATGAGCGAACACCCACTTCCCGCCAGCGTGACTGCCACGCTGGAACAGGGCCTGGCCAGCATGGGCCTGGATGCCGCGCTGGCACCGCCGCTGCTGCGCTACCTGGCCCTGCTGCACCGCTGGAACGGCACCTACAACCTCACCGCCATCCGCGACCCGCAGGAGATGGTCACCCGCCACCTGCTCGACTCGCTGGCGATGCAGCCGTTCGTGGCCGATGGCAGCCTGGCCGACCTCGGCACCGGCCCCGGGCTGCCCGGCATCCCGCTGGCCATCGCCTGCCCGGGCCTGCAGGTGACCCTGGTCGAGAGCAACGGCAAGAAGGCACGCTTCATGCGCGAGGCGGTGCGCCAGCTCGGCCTGGGCAACGCCCGCGTGGCCGAATCACGCGCCGAGGCGCTGGACGAGGCCGGCCGTTACGACCAGCTGACCGCGCGCGCGATGGACACCCTTGCCGGCATCGTCCGCGTTGGTGGTCACCTGCTGCGCCCCGGTGGCGTGTTGCTGGCCATGAAAGGCGTCTACCCGCATGAAGAGATCGCGGACCTGCCGAAAGGCTGGCAGGTGCGTGAGGTGACCCCGCTGAGCGTGCCCGGCCTGGCCGGCGAACGCCACCTGGTCACGGTTACAGGCCCCTGATTGCCGCCGCCAGCCCTTTGTGGAACAACGGGTTGGCGATTCACGATTTCCGCCCGGGGCCGGTTGTACGCATAATGACCGGTCCCAACCATCCGTCGACGAGGCACACCCGCATGGCCCGCATCATCGCCATCGCCAACCAGAAGGGTGGCGTCGGCAAGACCACGACCGCCGTCAACCTGGCCGCTTCCCTGGCCAACGCACCCAAGCGCGTGCTGCTGGTCGATCTGGACTCGCAGGGCAACGCGACCATGGGCAGTGGCGTGGACAAGCGCGAGCTGGCCGCCTCCACCTGCGATCTGCTGCTCGGCGAGAACAGTGCTGCCGACGTGCGCGTGCAGGCCGCCGAGGGCTACGACCTGCTGCCCGGCAACATCGACCTGACCGCCGCCGAGATCCAGTTGATGGGTGAGAGCGAGCGCGAGCAGCGCCTGAAGCGCGCGCTGGCGCCGATCCGCGACGAGTACGACTACATCCTGATCGACTGCCCGCCGGCGCTGTCGCTGCTGACGCTCAACGCGCTGGCCGCCGCCGATTCGGTGATCGTGCCGATGCAGTGCGAGTACTACGCGCTGGAAGGCCTGAGCGCGCTGGTGGAGACCATCGAAGCGCTGCGTACCAGCCTGAACCCGGCGCTGGAGATCGAAGGCGTGCTGCGCACCATGTTCGATGTGCGCAACAACCTGGCCAACGCGGTCTCGGCCGAGCTCACCGAGCACTTCGGCGACCGCGTGTTCCGCACCATCGTGCCGCGCAACGTGCGCCTGGCCGAGGCGCCCAGCCATGGCCAGAGCATCGTCGGCTACGACCGCGCCTCGCGCGGTGGCGTGGCCTACCTGGGCCTGGCCGGCGAGATCATCCGCCGCAACAACGAACGCAACAAGGCCGCCAAGGCCGTGGAGACCGTCTGATGACCAGCAGCAAGCCGGCAGCCAAGAAGCGAGGCCTCGGCCGTGGCCTGGATGCGCTGCTCGGTCCCAAGGGCGCGGTCAGCCAGGTGCAGGCCACCACCGCGGTGATCGAGCCGCTGCCGGGTGAAGTGCTGCGCAAGCTGGCCGTCGGCCAGCTGCAGCCGGGCAAGTACCAGCCGCGCCGCGAGATGGACGAGGGCAAGCTGTCCGAGCTGGCCGATTCGATCAAGTCGCAGGGCGTGATCCAGCCGATCCTGGTGCGCCAGCTGCCGGCGGGCAACTACGAAATCGTCGCCGGTGAACGCCGCTGGCGCGCCTCGCAGCTGGCCGGCCTGGACGAAGTGCCGGTGGTGGTGCGCGAGCTGGAAGACCGCACCGTCATCGCGATGGCGCTGATCGAGAACATCCAGCGTGAAGACCTCAATCCGCTGGAAGAAGCCGAAGCGCTGCAACGCCTCATCAGCGAATTCACCCTGACCCATGCCGAGGCCGCCGAGGCCGTCGGCCGCTCGCGTGCGGCGGTGTCCAACCTGCTGCGCCTGCTGGAGCTGCCGGTGGCGATCCGGCTGCTGCTGGAAACCCGCCGCCTGGAAATGGGCCACGCCCGCGCGCTGCTGACCCTGGCCCCCGAGCTGGCCGGCAAGCTGGCGCAGGAAGCGGCCGACGAAGGCTGGTCGGTGCGCGAGGTCGAGCGCCGTGCGCAGGCCTTCGCCGCTGGCAAGGTGCCGAGCAACCGCCCGGTGGCCACGCCGAAGGTGCAGCAGGCCGACATCGCCTCGCTGGAAACCGAGCTGTCCGAAGCGCTGGGTGCCAAGGTGGCGATCAACCACGGCCGCGGCGGCAAGGGCAAGCTGATCATCCATTACACCGATCTGGACACCCTGGACGGCGTGCTGGAAAAGCTGCGTACGCGCCAGGGCTGAGCCCGGCGCAGCAACGGGGGACGCGGCCCGTTCCTGCCGTTTCCCGTGAATGACAGGGAACGCACCGCCGCGCGCGCCGGGGCCTGCACTGTGCTCTGGCCCGTGGCCTCATCCAGGGAGCAGGACATGAGCAACGCATTCGACGACGTCAGCCCGGGCGGCAGCCCGATCATGGTGCACAGCCGCCAGAAGGACTTCACGCCGGCGCAGGGCGAAGAACACATCGAGGCGATCAGCGCGCACATCGAGCGCCATCTGGGCCCGGTGTCCGGCGTCTTCCACGAGATCATCTCCGACCTGGTGCACATCGACGTGCACGTGGTGCCGGCCAATGAGCAGTTCCCGTACCTGCGGCTGGTGACCTCCGGCATGAGCGACCTGCCGATGACCGTGCCCGCCGAGGTGGACGCGGACGTGCCGTGCTACATGGAGCTGATGGTGACCCTGCCGGCCGACTGGCCGATCTCGCAGGACGCCTTCGAGGACGAGCGCAACTACTGGCCGGTGCGCCTGCTGAAGGGAATGGCGCGGCTGCCGCACGAGTACGACACCTGGCTGGGCTTCGGCCACACCATCCCCAACGGCCACCCCAGCGAGCCCTATGCGCCGGGCGTGGGTTTCGACGGTGCCATCGTGCTGCCGCCGGTGACCACCCCGGAAGACTTCGCCGAACTGGTGCTCGAGGACGGCAAGACCATCGCCTTCATGGCCCTCATGCCGCTGTACCCGGAAGAGATGGACCTGAAGCTGAAAAAGGGCGCCGAAGCACTGCTCGACCGCTTCGATGCGAAGAACATCCAGGACGTGATCGAACCCGGCCGCAGCAATGTGGCCAAGAAGCGTTTCGGGCTGTTCTGAGCCCGCAGCGTATCCTCTGCACCTGTACTCATTGATCTCCAGGCAACTGCAATGACCCTCCTGCTTACCGGCGCTGCCGGCTTCATCGGTGCCTACACCGCCCGCGCGCTGCTGGAGGCTGGCCAGCCGGTGGTCGGCCTGGACAACTTCAACGACTACTACGACCCGCAGATCAAGCGCGACCGCGTGGCCGCGCTGTGCCCGACGCTGGACCTGCGCACGCTGGACCTGACCGACCGCGATGGCCTGGCCGCGCTGTTCGACGAGGTGCAGCCGACCGCGGTGATCCACCTGGCCGCGCAGGCCGGCGTGCGCTATTCGCTGGAAAACCCGCATGCCTACGTCGACAGCAACCTGGTCGGCTTCGTCAACATGCTCGAACTGTGCCGCCACCGTGGCGTGCAGCACCTGGTGTATGCGTCGAGCAGCTCGGTCTATGGCGACTCGGCCACGCCGCCGTTCTCCGAAGACCAGCGCGTGGACCAGCCACGCTCGCTGTACGCGGCAACCAAGGCCGCCAACGAGCTGATGGCCTACACCTACGCGCAGTTGTACGGCCTGCGCGCCACCGGCCTGCGCTTCTTCACCGTGTATGGCCCGTGGGGCCGGCCGGACATGGCACCGCTGCTGTTCTCGCGTGCGGTGCTGGCCGGTCGGCCGATCGACGTGTTCAACGAAGGCCGCATGCAGCGCGATTTCACACATGTCTCCGACATCGTGTCCGGTATCCTTGGCGCCCTCGCGCATCCGGCCGACGGTCCGGTGCCGCACCGGGTGTTCAACCTCGGCAACCATACGCCGGTCGAGCTGGAGCGCTTCATCGGCGTGATCGAGCAGGCTGCCGGCCGCCCCGCGCAGAAGGTCTACAAGCCCATGCAGCCCGGTGACATGGTGCGCACGATGGCCGATACCCGGCGCGCCCATGATGCCTTCGGCTTCGACGCGGTGACCCCGATCGAAGTGGGATTGCCGCCCGTCGTGCAGTGGTGCCGCGAGTATTTTGGCGACCGCGCCTGAGCCGTGATCCTCACGCGGCCAGGTTCATCTTCGGATAACCTCGGTTTCGGAGAATGCGCGGTCTTTGTCCCCCCTTGGCCGAGTCCCTCATGAGCCAACCCGAGCTTTCCGTTGTCGTCCCCGTGTTCAACGAGCGCGACAACGTCGCCCCGCTGGTCGCCGAAATCACCGCTGCCCTGCGTGGCCGGTTGCCGTTCGAGATCGTCTACATCGACGATCACTCGCGCGATGACACCCTGGCCGTGCTGCAGGGGCTGAAGGCCACCACGCCGGAACTGCGCGTGCTGCACCATGTGAACCAGAGCGGGCAGAGCACCGCGGTGCGCACCGGCGTCAAGCATGCGCGGGCGCCCTGGATCGCCACCCTGGATGGCGATGGCCAGAATGATCCGGCCGACATTCCCAAGCTGCTGGCCGCGCGCGATGCGGCCGAAGCGCAGGTGAAGCTGTTTGCCGGCTGGCGCGTCAACCGCCAGGACAGCGGCAGCAAGCGCTGGGCCAGCCGCTGGGCCAACGCCATCCGCGCGCGCATGCTGCGCGATGACACGCCCGATACCGGCTGCGGCATCAAGCTGTTCGAGCGCAGCGCCTTCCTCGATCTGCCGTACTTCGACCACATGCACCGCTACCTGCCGGCGCTGATGCAGCGCGCCGGCTGGAAGACCACCAGCGTGCCGGTCAACCACCGCCACCGTACCGCCGGCGTGTCCAAGTACAACAACCTGGGCCGCGCGCTGGTCGGCATCCGCGACCTTCGCGGCGTGGCCTGGCTGATCACCCGCAGCAAGCGCACCGCGGTGGAAGAGCGGTGATGGGCCTGGCACTGCACTGGCTCGACCAGCCGCTGACCTGGCTGTACTGGACCGGCCTGCACGTGACCGGCTGGAAGCTGATCGGCTATACCGGCGCGCTGATGTTCGGCGGCCGCTGGCTGGTCCAGTTCATCGCCTCCAAGCGCGCCGGCAAGCCGGTCATCCCGCGCCTGTTCTGGTACATGAGCGTGGTCGGCAGCCTGATGACGCTGAGCTACTTCCTGTTCTCGGCCAAGCAGGACTCGGTGGGCGTGCTGCAGAACCTGTTCCCGGCGTTCACCGCGCTGTACAGCCTGCAGCTGGACATCAAGCACCGGGGCTGGAAGCGGGACAGGGCCAGCCACTGAGGCTGCCGGGGCTCCCATCCGGTAGGTGCCGACCCTGGTCGGCACATGTGTATCCGGACCCGGGATATCCACGCATGGCGTGGATCTACTGCATGTTCGGCGGCCTTGCCGGGTAGCTGCCAACCTTGGTTGGCACACGGGGAAAGCCAGCGCCGACCAAGGTCGGCAGCTACCGGGCACGGCCCAGGCAGGACCTTCGTCCCATGCCACCGGCGGTGGGCGGTGCCATGATCGGGGTCTGCCTTCCCGGGAACCTGTGCTCGTGAAAACCCGTCTTGCCGTTGCCCTGCTGATTGCCCTGTCCGCCCCCGCCGTGGCCCTGGCCGCGCCGCCCGCCACCGCTGCACCGGCCAGCGTGGCCACCGAATCGCCCGCCGACGCCGCCTTCCGTGCGGTGTACGAGAAGGAATGGAAGTGGCGCCAGGACGGCGGCGGTGAGGCCAGTGAGGACGAAGATGCCCCGGCCAATGCCACCCGCATGCCCGACGTCGGCCCGGCCGCACAGCAGGCACGCCTGAAGGTGTGGGACGAGACCCTGGCCGCGCTGAAGAAGATCGACCCGAAGACCCTGTCGGCCGACAACCAGGTCAACTACGCGATCTACCGCGACCAGGTGTTCAACCTGGCCGAAGAGGTGCGCCTGCGCGGTTACGAGATGCCGTTCAACGCCGACTCCTCGTTCTGGTCCAACCTGTCCTTCATGGCCCGGCGCGAGATGAAGACCGTGCAGGACTACCAGAACTACATCGCACGCCTTAATGACGTGCCGCGCTACTTCGGCCAGCAGACCGAGAACATGCGCGCCGGCCTGAAGCGTGGCTTCAGCGTGCCGCGTGCCGTGCTCGATGGTCGCGAGGTGTCCATCGCCACCGTTGCCGAACTGAAGGATCCCACCGGGTCGCCGCTGTACGCGCCGTTCAAGAAGCTGCCCAACAGCATTCCGGCCGCCGAGCAGGCCAGGCTGCAGGCGCAGGCGCGCGAAGCGATCAGTGGCAAGGTGGTGCCGGCGTTCCAGCAGCTGCGCACCTTCTTCGTCAGCGAGTACGTGCCGCAGGCGCGCACCACGCTGGCTGCCGAAGCGATGCCGGACGGCAAGGCGTACTACAAGCAGCAGATCCACGAATACACCACGCTGGACCTGTCGCCGGACGAGATCCACCGCATCGGCCTGGGCGAAGTCGCTCGCATCCAGGGCGAGATGAACGACATCATCAAGCAGGTGAAGTTCAAGGGCAGCTTCGCCGAGTTCCTGACCTTCCTGCGTACCGATCCGCAGTTCTACGCCAAGACCCCGGAAGAGCTGCTGTCGCGCGCGGCGTGGATCTCCAAGCGGGCAGACGGCCAGCTGGGCAAGTACATGACGCTGCCGCGCGCGCGCTTCACCATCGTGCCGGTGCCGCCGGACATCGCACCGTTCTGGACCGCCGGCCGTGGTGGCATGGGCACCTACTGGCTCAACACCTACAACCTGCCATCGCGCCCGCTGTACAACCTGCCGGCGCTGACCCTGCATGAGTCCGATCCGGGCCACGCGCTGCAGGGCGCCATCGCCGCCGAGCAGAAGAACCTGCCCGAGTTCCGCCGCAACGCCTACATCTCCGCCTATGGCGAAGGCTGGGCGCTGTACTGCGAGAAGCTGGGCGTGGAGATGGGCATCTACGAAACCCCGTACGAGGATTTCGGCCGCCTTACCTACGAAATGTGGCGCGCCGCGCGCCTGGTGATCGACACCGGCGTGCACAGCAAGGGCTGGACCCGCGAGCAGGCACTGGCCTACCTGCGTGACCACACCGCGCTGAGCGAGCATGAAGTGACCACCGAAGTGGACCGCTACATCTCTTGGCCTGGCCAGGCGCTGAGCTACAAGCTGGGCGAGATCGCCATCGTGCGTCTGCGCGCGCAGGCCGAGAAGGAGCTGGGCGACAAGTTCGACATCAAGGGCTTCCATGACACCCTGCTCAAGCAGGGCTCGGTGCCGCTGCCGGTGCTGGAACAGCAGATCCAGGCCTACATCGCCGAACGCAAGAAGGCCTGACCGCTCCAAGGTAGTGCCGGCCGCTGGC
>NZ_JASJSU010000134.1:0-8731 GCF_030237045.1 Stenotrophomonas maltophilia group sp. Smal17 | reverse complement strand
TGGCGGGGCACTGTGGGTTTGCGGGGACGCCGTAAACCCGTCCATGGGGGCTTGGTCGCCGCATCCATGCGGCTCACACCCCGCAAACCCACAGTGCCCCGCCTTCGACAGTTGGCCGGTCGCCAGTAGATCCACGCCATGCGTGGATGAATCTCCATGGAGATCGAATATTTCGAGAATTGATCGAACAGCAGCCGAGCATGGCTCGGCTCTACAAAAGGGGGGGCAGATCGCGGGAAACTGTCGAAGGCGGGGTGGGTCCGGTTGCGGGAGTGTCCGCGGCATGGATGCCGCGGCCAAGCCCCCATGGATGGGTTTACGGCGTCTCCCGCAACCGGATCCATCCCGCCATCCCACAGGAAACCCGCTTCTGCTTCGGCTGTTGCTGTTGCTGTTGCTGTTGCTTCGGCTTGTAGCAGGTGCAGGGCTGCAAGCCCTGCCGATCAACACCCTCCTTACGAACGACTGACGTGACGCTCATGCGCCATGCGCGAGGCTGTCCGCTTGCGGTTCGAGTGGAGGTGGCAACCGTGCACTGGGAAAGCGCACAGGCCTATGCATGGCCGTTGGGGGCGGCGGTGCTGGTGGGTGGCATTGGCGCGTGGTTGATCCTGTGGATCTACCACCGGTTGAAAGGGCGCGATCGGCGGCGTGCGCGCATCGGTCGCGTGCTCGGGCTGCCGCTGGCCACCGCCTGGCCGCTGCTGCTGTTGATTCCCGCGCTGCAGGCGACGCCGCTGCAGGACCCAATGCTCGGCAACCTGCAGCACATGCTGCATATCGCACTGACCGCGTGCTTCATCTGGTTGCTGGTGCGGGCGGTGGCCGCCGGCGAGCGCGCTATCCTGCGCAGTCACCCCATCGATGTTTCCGACAACCTCGAAGCCCGCCGCATCCAGACCCAGACGCGGGTGCTCAGCCGCGTGCTGATGGGCGGCATCATCGTGCTGGGGGCATCGCTGGTGCTGCTCACGTTCCCGATGGTGCAGAAGATCGGCACTGCTTTGCTGGCATCGGCCGGCCTGATCGGTCTGGTTGCCGGTATCGCCGCCAAGCCGGTGTTCGGCAACCTGATCGCCGGCCTGCAGATCGCGGTGACGCAGCCGATCCGGCTGGACGACGTGGTGATCGTTGAAGGCGAATGGGGCCGCATCGAGGAGATCGGCAGCAGCTATGTGGTGGTACGCATCTGGGATGAGCGGCGGATGGTGGTGCCGCTGACCTGGTTCATCGAGAACCCGTTCCAGAACTGGACGCGGCGCAGTGCCGACCTGCTTGGCACGGCCTTCCTGTGGCTGGACTACCGGGCGCCGATCGCAGCGATCCGCACCGAGCTGGAGCGGATCTGCCGCGGTGAAGCGCTGTGGGATGGCCGGGTCTGCGTGACCCAGGTGACCGAGACCAGCGAGCGTGCGATCCAGGTGCGGCTGCTGGTCAGCGCGCGCAGCTCCGGCGATGCCTTCGACCTGCGCTGCCTGGTGCGCGAACGCATGCTCGATTTCCTCGCGCGCGAACACCCGCAGTCGTTGCCGCAGGTGCGCGCACGTGTGCAGCACGATGATGAGCTGGACATGCCACGGGGACCGCGTACGCGGACTGCGGATGTGCGGTCGCCGGGCGCGGAGGATGGCGAGGCGGCGATCGTGCCGGTGGAATCCCCGGACCGGTAGTGCCGGGCGCTGGCCGGCATCTGCGGGATGATGGGTTGCCGGCCAGCGGCCGGCACTACCGGATCACGGCTCGCCGGCGTCGATCAGGGCGTCTGTATCGAAGTGCGGTGGCCGCCGCGCGCGGGTGCGCTGTTCATAGGCGTAGGCCATCTCGATCAGCTTGGGCTCGCTCCAGGCGGTGCCCATGAACAGCAGGCCGACCGGCAGGCCGTCGATCTGGCCCATCGGCACGCTGAGGCTGGGATAGCCCGCCACAGCCGCGGCGCTGTAGCTCTCGCCCGGGAAGTCGTCGCCTTCGCTGCGGATCGGCCATGCCACACCGGTGGTCGGTGCCACCAGGGCATCGAGCTGCTGCGCGGCGAGGGCGGCATCGATGCCTTCCGGGCCAGCCAGCCGGCGCGCATCGCTGCGTGCACGGATATAAGCCGGGTCGGCCAGCCCGGCGGTGGCGTCGGCCTCGACCAGCAGCTCCTGGCCGAACAGGCCCAGCTCCTGCCTGGCGTGTGCCTGGTTGAAGGCGATCAGGTCGGCAAGGCTGCGCAGCGGCGCGTGGTGGGTGCTGAAGTAGCGCTCCAGCCCTGCCTTGAATTCGTACAGCAGCACGAGGCGTTCGGCCTCGGCCCAGGCGCCCTGGTTGGGCAGCTCCACCGGCACCACAACGGCACCGGCACGGCGTAGCTCGGCGGCGGCCTGGTCGATCAGCGGCGGCATTCCGCGGTATTTCAGCAGGGGCGTCTGCAGCAGGCCGATGCGCTTGCCGCGCAGGCCCTGCGGGTCCAGCCGCGCGGTGTAGTCATAGACCGCGCGGCCGGGCATGGTCGCAGTCGCCGGGTCGGCGTCGTCGCGGCCGGCGATCGCGGTCAGCACGGCCGCCGCATCGGCGACACTGCGTGCCATCGGCCCGGCGGTGTCCTGGCTGAACGAGATCGGGATGATGCCGTCGCGGCTGACCAGTCCAACCGTCGGCTTCAGGCCGACCACACCGTTGATCGCCGCCGGGCAGACGATGCTGCCGTCGGTCTCGGTGCCGATCGCCACGCTGGCCAGGTTGGCGGCCACGGCCACCGCACTGCCGCTGCTGGAGCCGCAGGGCGAGTGGCTGAGTCGATAGGGATTGCGGGTCTGGCCACCGCGCGCGCTCCAGCCCGAGATCGAGTCGTTGCCGCGGAAGTTGGCCCACTCGCTGAGATTGGTCTTGCCCAGCACCACCGCGCCGGCGTCGCGCAGCCGACGCACCAGGTAGGCGTCGTCCGGGCGGAAACCCTGCAGGGCCAGCGAGCCGGCACTGGTGGCCATCGGCGCGGCGTTGATGTTGTCCTTCAGCAGCAGCGGAATGCCATGCAGGGGCCCGCGCAGGCGGCCATCGCGGCGCTCGCGGTCGCGCGCTGCGGCTTCCTTCAGGGCATCCGGGTTGAGCTCGATCACCGCGCGCAGGCGCGGCCCGGTGCGGTCCAGGGCCGCAATGCGCTGCAGGTAGGCCTGGGTCAGGGTGGTGCTGTCCAGCTCACCGGCGGTCATCCGCGCCTGCAGATCGGCGACATCGGTTTCGGCGTACGGGAACGGCACGTTGCGGCTCGCAGGTTCGGCCGCATGCGCGCTGGACGTGGCCGGGCTGCAGCCAGCCGAAAGCAGCGCAGGCAGCGCGGCGAGCAGGCAGGTCAGCAGAGGCGGCAAGGACGGGCGCATGGGGCGGCTTGGTCGGCTCCAATCCCCAGTGTAGCCGCTGCTCAGCGATGGCGCTTGCGCAGGTCGCGGGCGAGGACGTAGACCACGATCAGGTTGATCGCCAGGATCGTCCACGACGGCCAACCCGGGTGCCGGATGATCGCGAAGATGTCGAAGGGCAGGTACAGGGAGGCGGTCAGGCAGCCCAGCCAGGAGGCCCAGGCCTTTGCCCGCCACAGTCCCCAGGCTTCGACCAGGTGCAGCAGGCCGTAGCCGATCATCCCCGCCGCGGCCAGGTGCACCGCGTCGGGGCTGATCATGTGCAGCAGCGAGGGCAGGGTGCCATGGTCCGGATCCAGGCTGAAACGCCGGATCAGGACCATGATGCCGTGCCGCAGCGGCTGCGGTCCGAGCACTTCCAGCCCGGTGGCGGCCAACAGCGCCAGCATCGCCTTGCTCGCTTCGAGCAGGGCGATGACGTGGAGACCCGGATGCCGGTGCGGATCCGGGTTGTAGCCGCTCTGGTTCACGGGGTGCTGGCTCAGCCGCCGCGCGAAGCCTTCTTGCGGTCGCTTTCGGTCAGGAACTTCTTGCGCAGGCGGATCTCCTTCGGGGTGATCTCGACCAGCTCGTCGTCTTCGATGAAGTCCAGGGCCTGTTCCAGCGAGTACTTGATCGCCGGGGTCAGCTGGATCGCATCGTCCTTGCCCGAAGCGCGCATGTTGGTCAGCGGCTTGGTCTTGATCGCGTTGACGGTCAGGTCGTTGTCCTTGGAGTGGATGCCGACCAGCTGACCTTCATACACGTTGTCGCCTTCAGCAGCGAACAGCTTGCCGCGTTCCTGCAGCGGGCCCAGCGAGTAGGCCGGCGTGGTGCCCGGCGCATTGGCGATCATCACGCCGTTGATGCGCTTGGCAATCGCGCCCTGTTCCTTCGGACCGTAATGGTCGAACACGTGGAACAGCAGGCCCGAACCCTGGGTCAGGGTCTTGAACTCGTTCTGGAAACCGATCAGGCCACGGGCCGGGATCGAGTATTCCAGGCGCACGCGGCCCTTGCCGTCCGGCTCCATGTTCTTCAGCTGGCCCTTGCGGGTGCCCAGCTTTTCCATCACGCCGCCCTGGTGGATTTCTTCGATGTCCACCACCAGCTGCTCGATCGGCTCCATCATCTGGCCGTCGATTTCCTTGATGATCACTTCCGGGCGCGACACGGCCAGCTCGTAGCCTTCGCGACGCATGTTCTCGATCAGCACCGACAGGTGCAGTTCGCCACGGCCGGAGACCAGGAACTTGTCGGCGTCTTCCAGCTGTTCGACCTTCAGGGCCACGTTGTGGACCTTTTCACGGTCCAGGCGGTCCTTGATCTGGCGGCTGGTCAGGAACTTGCCACCGGACAGGTCCTTGTTGCCGGCGAACGGCGAGTTGTTGACCTGGAAGGTCATCGAGATGGTCGGCTCGTCGACGGTCAGTGCCGGCAGCGCTTCCGGGGTGTCCGGGTGGCACAGGGTGTCGGAGATGGTCAGCTCCGGAATACCGGAGATGGCGACGATGTCACCGGCTTCGGCGGTGTCCTGCTCGATACGCTCCAGGCCCAGGAAGCCCAGCACCTGCGCGACCTTGCCGTTGCGCTTCTTGCCTTCGCGGTCGATCACCGCGACCTGCATGTTCTTCTTCAGGGTGCCGCGCTGGATGCGGCCGATGCCGATCACGCCCACGAAGTTGTTGTAGTCCAGCTGGCTGATGCGCATCTGGAAGGCGCCTTCCGGATCGACTTCCGGCTTCGGCGCGTGCTGCATGATGGCTTCGTACAGCGGGGTCATGTCGCCGTCGCGCACGGTGTCTTCCAGGCCGGCATAGCCGTTCAGGGCCGACGCGTAGACGATCGGGAAGTCCAGCTGCTCATTGGTGGCGCCGAGCTTGTCGAACAGGTCGAAGACCTGGTCGATCACCCACTCCGGACGCGAGCCCGGGCGGTCGACCTTGTTGACCACCACGATCGGCTTGAAGCCCATCGCGAAGGCCTTCTGGGTCACGAAGCGGGTCTGCGGCATCGGGCCGTCCATCGCGTCGACCAGGATCAGCACGGTGTCGACCATCGACAGCACGCGCTCGACCTCACCACCGAAGTCGGCGTGGCCGGGGGTGTCGACGATGTTGATCCGGTTCTTGATGCCGGTCTTCTTGTCTTCCCAGGTGATGGCGGTGTTCTTGGCCAGGATGGTGATGCCGCGTTCCTTTTCCTGGTCGTTGCTGTCCATCACGCGCTCGGCGAGGACGGTGCGCTCGGACAGGGTGCCGGACTGCTTCAGCAGCTGGTCGACCAGGGTGGTCTTGCCATGGTCGACGTGGGCGACGATGGCGATGTTGCGAAGATTTTCGATGGACATACGAAAGGGGGCCAGTCGGCGCCGGATTTGGAAAAAGAAGTCCAACATTATACGTCGAACTTGACGATTCGCGAAAAGGTGGATTTCACGCCGGTCATGGGGCCCATTCAGCTGGGTCCCGCCGCTGCGGTCGAGGCTGCCTGGCGCCGGTGGCTGGGCTGCCCATCCGGCGGCTGAAGCCGGGATCTGCGCCCATGGTCGAAGCCGCCGCCGCCACGAGGCAGGTGTAAACTAGGTGGCTAGACGCGTTCCCCTCTGCATCAAGGATCTTCATGTCCCTCATCGCCACTTTCGACACCACCCAGGGCCCGATCAAGGTCGAGCTGTTCGCCGACAAGGCGCCGCTGACCGTGGCCAACTTCGTGAACCTGGTCAAGCACGGTTTCTATGACGGCCTGATCTTCCACCGCGTGATCGCCGACTTCATGATCCAGGGCGGCTGCCCGCAGGGTCGTGGCACCGGTGGCCCGGGCTACAAGTTCGAAGACGAGAAGAACGGCGTGAAGCACGAGGTCGGCTCGCTGTCGATGGCCAACGCCGGCCCGAACACCAACGGCAGCCAGTTCTTCATCACCCATATCAAGACCGATTGGCTGGACGGCCGCCACACCGTGTTCGGCAAGGTCCTGGAAGGCCAGGCCATCGTCGATTCGGTCAAGCAGGGCGACGTGATCCATTCGATCACCCTGGAAGGCGACGTCGACGCCGTGCTGGCCGCCCAGGCCGAGCGCGTGGCGGAGTGGAACAAGCACCTCGCCGCCTGATCCCCCTTCGAAACGGCCACCCATGGGTGGCCGTTTCCCTGTTCCCCGCCGCCCGCCAGGCCTGCGTGGCCACGCCCGCGGCGTCCCATCAAACGCTTGCAAGCAAGAGGAAACCCCCATGAAAGCACCCGTTCGTGTTGCCGTGACCGGCGCCGCCGGCCAGATCGGTTATGCCCTGCTGTTCCGCATCGCCTCCGGCGAAATGCTGGGCAAGGACCAGCCGGTCATCCTGCAGCTGCTGGAACTGCCGGTCGACAAGGCCCAGGCCGCCCTGAAGGGCGTGATGATGGAACTGGAAGACTGCGCCTTCCCGCTGCTGGCCGGCATGGTCGGCACCGACGACGCCGAAGTCGCGTTCAAGGACGCCGACATCGCCCTGCTGGTCGGCGCGCGTCCGCGCGGCCCGGGCATGGAGCGCAAGGACCTGCTGCTGGAAAACGCCAAGATCTTCACCGCCCAGGGCGCGGCGCTGAACAAGGTGGCCAGCCGTGACGTGAAGGTGCTGGTGGTCGGCAACCCGGCCAACACCAATGCCTACATCGCCATGAAGTCGGCCCCGGACCTGAAGCCGGAAAACTTCACCGCCATGCTGCGCCTGGACCACAACCGCGCGCTGAGCCAGCTGTCGACCAAGCTCGGCAAGCCGGTCGGTGGCATGGAGAAGCTGGTGGTGTGGGGCAACCACAGCCCGACCATGTACCCGGACTACCGTTTCGCCACCGCCGATGGTGCGTCGATCGCCGATGCGATCAACGACCAGGAGTGGAACGCCAACACCTTCATCCCGACCGTCGGCAAGCGCGGCGCGGCGATCATCGAAGCCCGCGGCTCGTCCTCGGCTGCTTCGGCCGCCAACGCTGCCATCGACCACGTGCGTGACTGGGTGCTGGGCAGCAACGGCAAGTGGGTCACCATGGGCGTGCCGTCCGATGGCTCCTACGGCATTCCGGAAGGCGTGATCTTCGGCTTCGCGGTGACCACCGAGAACGGCAAGTACACCCTGGTGAAGGATCTGCCGATCGACGACTTCAGCCAGAAGTACATCGACAAGACCCTGGCCGAGCTGGAAGAAGAGCGCGCCGGCGTCGCCCACCTGCTGGGCTGATGCAGGCGGTACCGGCTCCGGTCGGTACGCAGAAGACGGGGAAGCTTCGGCTTCCCCGTTTTTGTTTGGACGGATACGGAACCCCATGATCCACCTGCACTACTTCGATGACGCGCTGCTGGTGGCCGAGAAGCCGGCCGGCCTGCTGTCCGTGCCCGGCCGCAGCGCCGAGAACCAGGACTGCGTGGTCGCGCGCCTGCAGGCGCTGTACCCGGATGCATTGACCGTGCACCGGTTGGACCAGGTGACCTCCGGCCTGCTGCTGCATGCGCGTGGCAAGGAGATGCAGGCGGCGTTGTCGATGCAGTTCGAGCAGCGCCAGGTCAGCAAGCGGTATGAAGCGGTGGTGCAGGGGCTGCTCGAAGGCGAGGCCGGCGAAGTGGACCTGCCGTTGATCGTGGACTGGCCGAACCGGCCGAAGCAGATGGTCGATCACGAACGCGGCAAGCCGGCGCTGACGCGCTGGCGCGTGCTGGCACGTGATGTTGAAGCGCAGCGCACCCGCATGGAGTTGGAACCGGTCACCGGTCGCAGCCACCAGTTGCGGCTGCACATGGCCAGCATTGGCCATCCCATCGTGGGTGACGTGCTGTATGACGCCGCGCCTGCGCAGCGGGTGCATCTGCATGCGAGCAGCCTGCGGTTCACCCATCCGGTGACAGGCGAAGCACTCGCGTTCGAGTCCGCGACGCCGTTCTAGGTGGGGCGGCAGGGCTTGCAGCCCTGCACCTGCAGAATCAATGTCAACGTCAACGTCAACGTCAAAAGCGGGCTATCCGCGGGTTGGCGGGGCGGTGTCGGAGTGCGGGGACGCCGTGAACCCATCCCTGGGGGCTTGGCAGCCGCATCCATGCGGCTGACACCCCGCACTCCGACACCGCCCCACCTCTGACAGTTTTCCGCGGCTGTTGGTATTTGCGGCCGTGGTTCCGCGCGGCTGTTGGTAGGTGTCGACCTTGGTCGACACATCTGTCAGATATCGAATGATTCATCCACGCATGGCGTGGATCTACCGTGTCGACCAAGGTCGACACCCACCAGAGCAGAGTGCCGTTCCGACAGATCGCGGAAAACTGTCGAAGGCGGGGTGGGGGGGGGGGGGGGGGGGGGGGGGGGGGGGGGGGGGGGGGGGGGGGGG
>NZ_JASJSU010000133.1:0-9335 GCF_030237045.1 Stenotrophomonas maltophilia group sp. Smal17 | reverse complement strand
CCACCTCTGACAGATTCCGTGTGCTGTTGGTAGGTGTCGACCTTGGTCGACACATCTGTGAGACATCGAATGAACTCATCCGTGTCGACCAAGGTCGACACCTGCCAGAGCAAAACGCCGCTCTGACAGATCGCGAAAAACTGTCGAAGGCGGGGTGGGTCCGGTTGCAGGGGGTGTCCGCGGCATGGATGCCGCGGCCAAGCCCCCATGGATGGGTTCACGGCGTCCCCTGCAACCGGACCCACCCCGCCAACCCACGGATAGCCAGCTTCGGCTGTTGCTTCGGCTCTGGCTTGCAGCAGGTGCAGGGCTGCAAGCCCTGCAAAGCAAAACCCCTCAGTGAGCAGCAGGCCGCGACGGCGGCAGCCACGCAGCCACGATGCCCAGCAGCGGCAGGAACGCGGTCAGCTGGTAGACGTACTCGATGCTGGTCTTGTCCGCCAGCAGGCCGAGCACGGCCGCGCCCAATCCGCCCATGCCGAACGCGAAGCCGAAGAACAGGCCCGACACCATGCCGATGCGGTGCGGCATCATCTCCTGCGCGTAGACCACGATCGCCGAGAACGCCGAGGACAGCACGAAGCCGATCAGCACCGCCAGCACCGTCGTCCAGAACAGATCCGCATGCGGCAACATCAGCGCGAACGGCGCCACACCCAGGATCGACGTCCAGATGATCGGCTTGCGACCGATGCGATCACCCAGCGGGCCACCCAGGAAACCACCGGCGGCAGAGGCCACCAGGAATGCGAACAGGTGCAGCTGCGCCTGCGCCACCGGAATGCCGAAGTGGTGGATCAGGTAGAAGGTGAAGTAGCTGCCGATGCTGGCCATGTAGAAGTACTTGCTGAAGATCAGCACCAGCAGGATCGCCAGCACCTTGGCCACGGTGCGCGGCGGATGCCGCGGCGCCATCGATGCGGTGCTGGCCGGACGCGGCGTGCCCAGGTGCAGCGCATACCAGCGGCCGACATAGGTCAGCAGCGCGATGCCGATCAGGGCGGCACCGGCGAACCACGAGGCGGCGTGCTGGCCATACGGCACGATTACCGCAGCGGCGATCAGCGGGCCGAGCGCGGTACCGAAATTGCCGCCGACCTGGAACACCGACTGCGCGAAGCCATGACGGCCGCCCGAGGCCAGCCGCGCGATGCGCGAGGCCTCGGGGTGGAAGATCGCCGAACCGATGCCGACCATCGCGGCGGCCAGCAGCACCACGGCGTAGCTCGACGCGAAGCCGAGCAGCAGCATGCCGCACAGGGTCGAGGCCATGCCGATCGGCAGCGAGTACGGCGCCGGGCGCCGGTCGGTGGCCATGCCGACCAACGGCTGGAAGATCGAGGCGGTGAGCTGGTAGGTCAGCGTGATCAGGCCGATCTGGGTGAAGCTGAGATTGAAGCCGCCCTTGATCACCGGATAGATGGCCAGGATCAGCGACTGCATCATGTCGTTGACGACATGCGAGGTGGAAATGGCAGCCAGCACGCCGGGAGCCACCGGGCGTGAGGTCGTTGCAGGAGAAGCCAGGGCGGACATGGACGCAGTCAGGTTGGGGGCGAGCCACGCATGCTACGGTTGCCCTCCCCTCCCTTCTGCCGCGTTCGGGTCATGGCCTATCGCAAAAAGGACATTGCCAGCGACGTCGATCCGGCGGCGCCCTGGCGCGACGTCCCCCAGCATCGCCCGGTCACCTATCGGGTCACCCAGTACCCGGCCGGTAGCCACATCGCAGGCCACAAGCACCAGCGCCACCAGCTGGTCTATGCCATCTCGGGGCTGATGGTGGTGCGCTCGGAAGTGGGCCGCTGGGTGGTGCCCTCGACCCGTGCGATCTGGATGCCGGCCGGCATGGTGCACGCGGTCGACTGCATCGCCGCCGTGCACATGCGCAGCCTGTACATCGACCCGTTGTTCGCGCCGCAGTTGCCGGCCGAACCGTTCGCGGTACAGGTGGCCCCCCTGCTGCGCGAGCTGCTGCAGGCTGCCACGCTGATCAAGGGCGAGCACATCGAAGACAGCCGCGATGGCCGCGTGGTGCGCCTGCTGCTGGACGAACTGCATCGCATGGACGTGCTGCCACTGCATCTGCCCGCCGCGACCGACCCGCGCCTGCAGCGGATCTGCCAGCACATCCAGAAGCAGCTTGGCGATGACGCCACGCTGCAGGACTGGGCGCAGGCACTGGAGGTGGACGTGAAGACCATCCAGCGCCATTTTGCCAGCGAACTGGGCATGACCTTCGGGCAATGGCGGCAGCAGGCGCGGCTTCTGGCCGCCCTGGAGCGACTGGCGGTCGGCGACAAGGTCATCGATGTGGCGCTGGCGATGGGCTACGACAGCCCGAGCGCGTTCACCAGCATGTTCAAGCGTCAGCTGGGGCAGACGCCGGCGGCGTTTTTCCGTTGACCGCATACGAAAACGCCGGGCTTGGCCCGGCGCTTTCGTTCAACTCTTCCGTTGAAAAACTCAGGACGTCATGCGGTCCCAGAAGCCCTTCACGCCATCCATGAAGGTGGCCGACTTCGGCGAGTGCTTGCGTGCTTCCTCGCCGACGAAGGTGGCTTCGAACTGCTCCAGCAGCTTGCGCTGTTCGTTGGTGAGGTTGACCGGGGTCTCCACCACCACGCGGCAGTACAGATCGCCCTCGCTGCGGCTGCGCACCGAACGCACGCCCTTGCCGCGCAGACGGAACAGCTTGCCGGTCTGGGTCTCGGCCGGGATGCGGATCTCCGCCTCGCCCCCCAGGGTGGCCACGCGCACGGTGTCGCCCAATGCGGCCTGCGAGATGCGGATCGGCACTTCGCAGTGCAGGTCGTCGCCATCGCGCTGGAAGATGGCGTGCTCGCGCACGCGCACTTCCACGTACAGGTCACCCGGCGGGGTACCGGCCGGACCGGCCTCGCCCTCGCCCTGCAGGCGGATGCGGTCGCCGGTATCGACGCCGGCCGGCACCTTCACCGACAGCACCTTGTCTTCCTCGACACGGCCGTTGCCGTGGCATGTCTTGCAGGGCTTGGCGATGATCTGGCCGCGGCCGCCGCAGTTGTGGCAGGCCTGCTGCATGGCGAAGATGCCGCGCTGGATGCGCACCTGGCCGCGGCCATGGCACACATTGCAGGTCTCGACCTTGCCGTCTTCGGAGCCACTGCCATCGCAGTCGCCGCATTCGGCCAGGGTCGGAATCTCGATGCGGCGCTCAACGCCACGCACCGCTTCTTCCAGGTCCAGTTCCATCACGTAGCCGATGTCGGCACCGCGACGGGCCTGGCGCGGGCCACCGCCTGCACCACCAAAGATGTTGCCGAAGATATCGCCGAAGATATCGTTCATGTCCGGGCCACCCGGACCGCCACCACCGCCCATGCCGTGCTCGAACGCAGCGTGGCCGTGGCTGTCGTACATGCGGCGCTTGTTGCTGTCGGACAGCACTTCGTAGGCTTCCTTGCACTCCTTGAAGGAGGCTTCGGCCGCCGCATCACCCGGGTTGCGGTCCGGGTGGAACTTCATCGCGCAGCGACGATAGGCCTTCTTCAGCTCGTCGTCGGTGGCGGTGCGGGCAACGCCCAGCACTTCGTAGTAATCGCGCTTGCTCATATCGTGAATCTGGTTCCGGAAAGTCGGGATTCGTCAAAGCGGAAGAGCGGAACCAGGTCCGCTCTTGCGTCGGGCGCCCCGACACGCCGGTGGCGGCCAGGACCCTGATGCGACAACGGGACGCTGCCAGGCAGCGTCCCGCGTCGGTCCGGATCAGGACTTCTTGTCGTCCTTGACTTCGGTGAACTCGGCATCGACCACATCGTCGTTGCCCTTGCCAGCGTTGCCGGCGTCGGCACCCGGGGCGGCACCGCCCTGGTCGGCCGAAGCCGCGGCGAACAGCGACTGGCCGGCTTCTTCCAGCACCTTCGACTTGGCTTCGATCTGCGCCTTGTCGTCACCCTTCATTGCGGTTTCCAGGTCGGCCAGGGCCGCCTCGACCTTGCCGATCACTTCGCCGCCGACCTTGCTGCCGTGCTCGGTGATCGCGCTGCGGGTGCCGTGGATCAGGGCATCGGCCTGGTTGCGGGCCTGCACCAGCTCCTGGAACTTCTTGTCTTCCTCGCGGTTGGCTTCCGCGTCGGCGACCATGCGTGCGATCTCTTCCTCGGACAGGCCCGAACCGGCCTTGATCTCGACCTTCTGTTCCTTGTTGGTCTTCTTGTCCTTGGCCGACACGTGCAGGATGCCGTTGGCGTCGATGTCGAAGGACACTTCCACCTGCGGCAGGCCGCGCGGGGCCGGCTCGATGCCGGACAGGTCGAACTTGGCCAGCGACTTGTTGAAGCGGGCCTGTTCGCGCTCACCCTGCAGCACGTGCACGGTCACGGCCGACTGGTTGTCCTCGGCGGTGGAGAACACCTGCGAGGCCTTGGTCGGGATGGTGGTGTTCTTCTCGATGATCTTGGTGAACACGCCGCCCATGGTTTCGATGCCCAGCGACAGCGGGGTCACGTCCAGCAGCAGCACGTCCTTGACGTCGCCGCCGAGCACGCCGCCCTGGATCGCCGCACCCAGTGCCACGGCTTCGTCCGGGTTGACGTCCTTGCGCGGTTCCTTGCCGAAGAACTCGGTCACCGCCTGCTGCACCTTCGGCATGCGGGTCTGGCCACCGACCAGGATCACTTCGCTGATGTCGCTCGAACGCAGGCCGGCATCGTTCAGGGCGACGCGGCACGGCTCGATCGACTTCTTGATCAGGTCTTCCACCAGCGCTTCCAGCTTGGCGCGGGTCAGCTTGATGTTCAGGTGCTTCGGGCCCGAGGCGTCGGCGGTGACGTACGGCAGGTTCACTTCGGTCTGCTGGGCGCTGGACAGCTCGATCTTGGCACGCTCGGCGGCGTCCTTCAGGCGCTGCAGGGCCAGCGGGTCCTTGCGCAGGTCGATGCCCTGGTCCTTGTTGAATTCTTCAACCAGGTACTCGATGACGCGGTTGTCGAAGTCTTCGCCGCCCAGGAAGGTGTCGCCGTTGGTGGCCAGCACTTCGAACTGCTTCTCACCGTCGACGTTGGCGATCTCGATCACCGAGACGTCGAAGGTACCGCCGCCCAGGTCGTACACCACGATCTTGCGATCCTTGTTGTCGCCCTTGTCCAGGCCATAGGCCAGCGCGGCCGCGGTCGGCTCATTGATGATGCGCTTGACGTCCAGGCCGGCGATGCGGCCGGCGTCCTTGGTCGCCTGGCGCTGGCTGTCGTTGAAGTAGGCCGGCACGGTGATGACCGCTTCGGTGACCTTCTCACCGAGGAAGTCCTCGGCGGTCTTCTTCATCTTTTCCAGCACCTTGGCCGAGATTTCCTGCGGCGCCATCTTCTTGCCGTCGCTGGTCGACACCCAGGCGTCGCCATTGTCATGGGCCAGGATGCCGTACGGGACGTGCGCGATGTCCTTCTGCACTTCGGCGTCGGTGAACTTGCGGCCGATCAGGCGCTTCACCGCGTAGAAGGTGTTCTTCGGGTTGGTCACGGCCTGGCGCTTGGCCGAGGCGCCGACCAGGACTTCGCCGTCCTTGGTGTAGGCGACGATCGACGGGGTGGTGCGATCGCCTTCCGAATTCTCGATGACGCGGGCCTTGCCGCCGTCCATGATCGCCACGCACGAGTTGGTGGTGCCGAGGTCGATACCAATGATCTTGCCCATGGGGGAGACTCCTGAGGATGCTTGTTGGGGTCAGTCCGGCCGTTCGGCCGGTGGATGAATACGATGTGGGGGAGGCTCGTGGAACATTCAAGCCATCTCCCGAACGCTGTGTTCAGCGCCTGGAAAACGTTGCCGGGCAAGGCCCGGCGCTGCCGTCAGTCGGCGGCCACCACCACCAGCGCCGGCCGCAGCAGGCGCTCGTTGAGCAGGTAGCCCTTCTGGAACACGGTCACCACGGTGCCGGGGGCGGCGCCCGGGGTCGGCACCTGGCTGATGGCCTGGTGGTGTTCCGGGTTGAACGGCTGGCCGGTCGGGTCCAGCAGGACCAGGCCGTTGTCGGCGGCGACCTTCAGCAGCTGCTTGTAGGTCAGCTCCAGGCCCTCGCGCAGCGGGTGCGGATCATCGCCGGCGGCCTTGAGGCCGGCATCCAGGCTGTCGAATACCGGCAGCAGCTCGCCCAGCAGCTTCTCGTTGGCGAACTTGCGGGCCTGCTCGATGTCACGGGCGACGCGCTTGCGCTGGTTCTCCAGGTCGGCGCGCTCACGCAGCGCATCGGCCCTGACCTGTTCAACTTCGGCGCGCAGGCGCTCCAGTTCGTCGTTGACGCCGGCGGTGGCGGCCGCATCGGCGGCGGTCTGCTGGGATTCGATATCTGGATGTTCGTGGTTCATGTCTGGGTCCCTGGCGGTCAATCTCCGCCTCCACCCACCCTAGTGTGGGCGGGATGCTGCGTTTCAAGCGTCGGATGTTCCCGGCGTGCGACCGGCCGGCGAAAAGGCCGCGCCGAGCACATCGGCAGTGGCCTGGACAAGCGGGATCATGCGGTCGTAGGCCATGCGCTTGGGCCCGATCACGCCCAGCACGCCCAGCACCTGGCCGTTGGCGGTATAGGGGGCGGTGACCAGCGAAACGCCCTGCAGCGGCATCATCCCGGTTTCCTCGCCGATGAAGATGCGTACACCCGGGGCCTGGATGGTCCGCTCCAGCAGCTGCAGGATCTCGCGCTTGCTGGAGAACAGCTCGAACAGCTCGCGCAGGCGCTCCAGGTCGGACAGGTCCTGCACGCCCATCAGCCGGGTCTGGCCGGCCACCAGCATGTCGTCGGCCGCCGGCTGCAGGGCCTGCTCGGCCAGCTCGATGCTGTGCGCCAGCAGCTGCTCCAGTTCGGAGCGGGCATCACGCAGCTCCAGCAGCAGGCGGGTGCGGATCTCGGCCATCGGCAGCCCGGCGAAATGGGCGTTGAGGTAGTTGGCGACCTGTTCCAGCTGCCCCGGCGCGAACTCCTGGCGGGTCTCGATGACCCGGTTTTGTACCTCGTTGTCGGCGAACACCAGGATCGCCAGCACCCGGCGCCCGTCCAGCGCCACGAAATCGATCTGGCGGAAGGCGAACTGCTCGCGCCGTGGCGCGCTGACCACGCCGACGAAGTGGCTCATCGCCGACAGCAGCTCCGAGGCGCTGCCCAGCAGGGCCTGGGTGCTGCCGCCGCCGGCCAGCTCCTGGCGCAGGCGGGCCAGTTCGCCCTCGCCCGGCGGCTGCATCTGCAGCAGGCTGTCGACGAACACCCGGTAGCCATGCGCGGTCGGAATGCGCCCGGCCGAGGTATGCGGCGAGGCCAGCAGCCCCAGGTCCTCCAGGTCACCGAGGATGTTGCGGATGGTGGCCGGGCTGACCTCCAGGCCGGCCACACGCGCCAGCGTCTGCGAGCCGACCGGCTCGCCGTCCTGGATGTAACGCGCGATCAGCGTGCGCAGCAGATGGCGCGCACGCGGGGCAAGCTGGTCGGGAGAACCGTGCATGGAATCAACCTGTGAGACACGGACACTAGATAATGGCGGCGCATCCCCTTGGCAAGTCATTGGACCTCCCTCGCCCGCGTGCTAGCGTTGCGCGGCTGCTGATACCTCTTACCCATGCTCAGACATCTTTCGATCAAGGATTTCGCCGTCGTCCGCGCCACCGAACTGGAGTTCGGGCCCGGCATGACCGTGGTTTCGGGCGAGACCGGCGCCGGCAAGTCGCTGATGGTCGACGCGCTGGGCTTCCTGTCCGGCCTGCGCGCCGACAGCGGCGTGGTCCGCCATGGCGCGGCCCGCGCCGAGCTTTCCGCCGAGTTCGCGCTGGACCAGCTGCAGGCCGCGCGCCAGTGGCTGGCCGACAACGAGCTGGACGATGAAGAGCAGTGCCAGCTGCGCCGTGTGATCCGCGCCGACGGCGGCTCGCGGTCCTGGATCAATGGCCGTCCGGTCACCCTCGCACAGCTGGCCGACCTGGCCGCGCTGCTGGTGGAGATCCATGGCCAGCATGAACAACAGGCGTTGCTGACCCGTCCGTCGCAGCTGGCCCTGCTCGATGCCTACGCCCGCAACGAGGACGCGCGCCGCCAGGTGCGCCGCGCCGCCGCCGCGTGGCAGACACTGGTCGACGAATCACTGGCGCTGTCGCAACAGGGCGACGTGAGTGACCGGATCGGCTTCCTGGAGCACCAGCTGCGCGAACTGGACCGCGAGGACCTGGAACCGGAGTCGATCGCCGCGCTCGGCGCCAGCCACCGCCGCCAGGCCCATGCCAGCGCCCTGCTGACCGCCTGCCAGGCAGCCAGCAACCAGCTCAACGGCGACGACGGCAGTTCCGCGCTGGACCTGCTGCAGCAGGTGCGCCACGAGCTGTCGCGCCTGATCGAACATGACCCGCGCCTGGGCGAGGTGGACGGCCTGATCGAGAATGCCTCGATCCAGCTGCACGAAGCCCTTTCGCTGCTGGACCGCGTGCATGACGACCTCGACGCCGACCCCGAGCAGTTCGAAGAGAACGAGCGGCGCCTCGGCCGCCTGCACGACCTGGCGCGCAAGCATCGCGTGCCGATGGACGAGCTGGGCGCGCAGCGCGAACGCATGCATGCCGAAGTGGAACAGTTGCGCGGCGCCGACGAGCGCCTGCAGCGCCTGGCCGGCGAGATCGACAAGGCCGCCGCCGCCTGGCGCGTACAGGCCGAAGTACTGACCGCCAGCCGTCGCGGTGCCGCCGCCGAACTGTCGGCCACCACCACCGGCATCATCGCCGAGCTGGGCATGGGCGGCGGCCAGTTCCTGATCGAACTGGAGCCGCAGGACAACGGCAAACCCGATCCGCAGGGTGCCGAGCGCGTGGAGTTCCTGGTCGCGGCCAACGCCGGCCAGCCGCCGCGCGCCCTGCGCAAGGTCGCCTCGGGCGGTGAACTGTCGCGCATCTCGCTGGCCATCGAAGTGGCGGCGCTGGACCTGGATGCGGTGCCGACCATGGTATTCGACGAAGTCGACTCCGGCATCGGCGGCGCGGTGGCCGACATCGTCGGCCAGAAGCTGCGCGCGCTGGGCGAGAAGCGCCAGGTGTTGTGCGTGACCCACCTGCCGCAGGTCGCCTCCAAGGGCCACGCGCATTACCGGGTGAGCAAGGCGCCGGTGGAAGGCATGACCCAGAGTGCGGTGGAGAAGCTGGACAGCAAGGCACGCGAGGAAGAACTGGCGCGCATGCTCGGCGGCGTGGAAGTGAGCAAGGAAGCGCGCGCCGCCGCCCGCAAGCTGCTGCAGGTCTGACGCGCGTACGCGTTCATCCACGCATGGCGTGGATCTACAGGTAGTGCCGGCCGCTGGCCGGCAACCGGACCTGTGTGGAAGAAGATC
>NZ_JASJSU010000132.1:0-9552 GCF_030237045.1 Stenotrophomonas maltophilia group sp. Smal17 | reverse complement strand
GGCCACCGCCCGTGAGCCGAACCGCTGCTGCAGGGCGGCCAGATCAGGCAGCGCCATGCCGTCGTCGGCCACCACCTCCGTTACCGGCTCGGCGAACGTCTGGCCCTGTGCCTGCGGCAACCAGCGCAGCAGCGCCGCACGCAGCGTGGCCAGTGACAGCGGCTTGGCCAGCACCTCGTCCATGCCGGCCTCGCGGCAGCGCCGTGCATCGTCGTCCAGCACGCTGGCGGTCAACGCCAACACGGTCAGCCGTGGCTGGCCGGTACGGCCTTCGCGTTCGCGCAGCAGGCGGGTGAAGCCGAACCCGTCCAGTACCGGCATGCGGCAATCGGTGATCACCAGGTCGAAACTCTCCGCGGCCAGCCGGTCCAGCCCCTGCTGGCCATCGCCGACCATCACGTGCGGCACGCCCAGCTGCTGCAACCGCCAGGCCATCATCGCCTGGTTGGTCGGATGATCCTCGATCACCAGCACGCGCGCCTGGCGCAGCGCGGCCGGCAGCAATGCGGCCTGCTCCTGCTCGGCCACCAGGGCCTCGACATCGCCACTGCCCGCTTCCACCAGCGACAACCGTACTTCGGCACGGGTGCCCTCGCCCAGGGTGCTGTGCAGGGTCAGCTCGCCCTCCATCATCTGCGCCAGCCGCTGGCTGATGCTCAGGCCCAGGCCGGTGCCACCGTGGTCGCGCTGGATGTAGGCACCGGCCTGGGTGAAGGGTGCGAACAGGTGCTGCAGCTGCTCCGGTGCGATGCCCATGCCGGTGTCGGTGACGCTCAGGCACAGCGGCTGGGCGCCGTCCCCGCTGGTCGGCCCCAGCACCTCCAGCTGCAGGCGGACCTCGCCCTGGGCGGTGAACTTGATGGCGTTGCTGAGCAGGTTGAACACGATCTGGCGCAGGCGTACGCCATCGACTTCGTGCGCGGGCGCCAGCTGTGGATCAATCTGCACGTGCAGCGCCAGCCCGCGTGCACTGGCCTGGGCCGAGAGCAGGCGGCAAACGCTTTCCAGCAACGGCCGCAGGGGCTGCGGCACCGGCTCCAGGCGCAGCGCACCGGCTTCAAGCCGGGAGTAATCGAGGATGTCGTCGAGAATCTGCCGCAGCATCTGCGCCGAATCCTCGATCACGCCCAGAATGCGCTGCTGCTCGGCGTCCAGCGGTGAATGCGCCAGCACTTCCAGCATGCCGAGCACGCCACTCATCGGCGTGCGGATCTCGTGGCTCATGGTGGCCAGGAAGCGGGACTTGGCCTCCGCCGCCTGCTCGGCGTCGGCCTTCGCCGCCACCAGGGCATCGGCCTGTGCGCGCGCCTCGCTCACGTCCACCCAGTAGCCACTCCACGTCACCGCGCCGGCTTCGGCCGCATAGGGATGGGCCTGGCTGCGCACCCAGCGCGCGTCGGTGCCCTCGGCGCGCAGGCGGAATTCCAGGATCAATGGCGCGAACTGGCGCGCGGCCTGCTCGACCGCCTGCAGGATGCGCGCGCGATCATCCTCCTCGATGCGCTCCAGCAGGATCTTCGCATCCTGCTCGGCCTGCTGCCGGCTGATTCCGAACAGGGCCTGCAGATCGCCGGCGATGAACGGGAAACTGAGCGTGCCATCGGCATCGCGGCGTGCCTGGTAGACCACCGCCGGGAGGTTGTCGGTGACTTCGGCCAGGCGCTGTTCCAGGTGACGCCGCCCGGCCACTTCGCGGCGCAGCCGCCAGTAGCCGATGCCATGCACCAGCACTGCGGTCAGCAGCACCAGCAGCAGCGGCAGTGCCCAGCGCAGCACCCGCTTCCAGTCGACCCCATTGCGGTGCTCGACCGACAGCCAGTTGCCGCGCAATGCCTCGTGCTCGCGCGGTGCCATCTGCAGCAGCAGGCGGTCGAAGGTCGTGGCCAGCGCGGCATGGCGGCGCTCCACCGCCATCACCAGCTGATCGTTGAAACCCGCCGGGGCAGCAACCTGCAAGCGCCCCTGGAAGCGGCTGCGCAGCAGCTGATTGACCAGCGCCAGGTTGCCCACATAGGCATCGGCTTCGCCATCAAGAACCCGCTGCATCGCCTGTTCGGCACTACGTGCCGCCATGATCCGGGCCTGCGGTGCCTGCTGCAGCACGTAGCCACGCACGCGCTCCGGATCGGACAGCAGCACGCGCTTTCCCTGCAGGTCCGACAGGCCCAGCAGGGCAGGGCTGTCGACGCGGCTGACGATCACGTTTGGCACGCTGATGAAGGGCTGGCTGAACACCCAGTCCGGCCCGAGGTAGCGCGAATCGGCCGGGATGCCCATCACCGCCTGCAGCTCGCCACGGCGCGCCTTCTCGCGCACCTCGTACCAGTCGTGGCTGCTCTCCGGCTGCAGGTGTGCACCGGCCTGCACCAGCCGATGCAGATACTCGCTGGCCAGGCCACTGGGCGCACCATCCCCGCCGGTGAACGACAGCGGCGCCGCATTCGGTGCGAAGCCGATCTTCAGTGGCTGCTCCAGCACCCGCTTTTCGGCCTGGCTCAGCGCCATCTGCGCCGACGCCGACCATTGCGGTGGCGGCAGCCAGCGCCTCGCCAGGGCATCGCGCTGGGCCTGGCTGGTTGCGGCCAGGGCCAGGTCCAGCGCTTCGGCCAGCGGCTGCTTGCTGCTGGGGATACCGAAGTGCAGCCGTTCGGGGGGCAGATCGCTGGGTCGCAGCAGCACCACACCCTGCAGATGGTGGACGGCGATCAGTTCAGTGGCGACATAAGCATTGCCGATATAGACATCAGCTTTGTCGTCTCTGACCATCTCGAGCGCCGCCAGCGAGCTGTGTGCGACAAGCTGCCGTGCGCGCGGGAATCGTGCCCGCACCTGCGGACCGGTCAGGAAATCCTGCTCGATCACCACCCGCAATCCATCCAGATCAGGATTGTCGGAGCCACGCAGGTCGCCCGGCCGGCCCACCAGGGCCAACGGTGCTTCGCCATAGGCGGCCGTGTACACCATGCAACGGGTGCGGTCGGCACTGAGACCGACATTCATCACCACATCGATCTCGCCACGGCACGCCGCATCCAACACGGATGTCCAATCTGGATAGCGACGGGCCTCCACCCTGACGCCTAGCTGGCGGGCAAGAAGCGACAGATAATCCGGTCCCAGGCCAACCTGCTGGCCATCATGGAGGGACTCGAACGGCGGCCAGCCGCTGTCATACTGGCCCACGACGATGCTCGGATGGGCGGCGAGGTACTCACGCTGCAGGGAGCTGAGCGGCAGCAGCCCTGGAACGCCCTGTGCCAGGGCCGCTGGCAGCACCAGTACGGCCAGCAGCAGGACCAGCCCGCGAACAGCCCAGCTACGCATCGGCGTCGATCTCCTAGAATGCTGCCAGGGACCGCGATGGTCGCGGCCCGGCCTGCCCGGTGGTCATACTAGAGCATGAGCTTGCGCATCATCATCGCAGACGACCACCCGGTGGTCCGTATCGGCACCCGCGCCGTCATCGAATCGAGTGGGGTGGGCCGCGTGGTCGGCGAAGCCGACAGTGCACAGGCGCTGATGGCCCTGCTGGGCGACCAACCCTGCGACCTGCTGGTCACCGACTACTCCATGCCCGGCAGCCCCCAGGCCGATGGCTTCGCCATGATCGGCATGATCCGCCGCCGTCATCCCGAGCTGCCGGTGCTGATGCTCAGCGTCTCCAACAACCTGGCGATCCTGCGCATGGTGCTCGACAGCGGCGTGCTGGGCCTGGTCGACAAGAGCTCGTCGATGGACGAACTGCCGCAGGCCATCCAGGCGGTCTACCGCGGCCAGGCCTACATCAGCCGCAGCCTGCGCGAGCGGGTCGAGGCCGCGGGCGGCTGGCGCATGCGCGAGGGCGACGGCAAGCCGCTGTCGCCCCGCGAGGTGGAGGTACTGCGGCTGCTCGGCACCGGCATGACCGTGAAGGAAATCTCGCTGCAACTGCACAAAAGCGTCAGCACCATCAGCCGCCAGAAGGGTGACGCCATGCTCAAGCTGGGCCTGAAGGGCGACGCCGAACTGTTCGATTACCTGCGCGACGGCAAGATCTGAGACGCAGCCCGCACAGCACAGGCTCCCCAGCAGGGCCGGGGCGCACCGCCCGTTCCCTATCTGCCAGCTGAGCGGCCAGGCCCGCTTTCAGCCTTGCTTCATGCCGCCTGCCGCTAGATGAATGCGCAAGCCGCACGGTGGGCCAGGCAATGTTCCGGCAATGTTGGAACGCCAGCGTGGACATCACGGCAGCCGGGGCGCCCCGCGCCCTCCCTGCCCAGCGTGGCATGCACCTCACAGGAGAACGAACATGCTCAGTACTTCCACACTCAGCTTCCGTGGTCTGGCGATGGCTCTGGCACTGGTGGCAGGTGTCGCCGTGGTCAGCGATGCCAGCGCGATGTCGAGGAAGGACAAGCGCACCCTGGTTGGCGCCGTGGTCGGTGGCGTGGCCGGCAACCTGCTCTCCAACGGCGACCCCGCCGCGACCGTCGGCGGTGCCGTGGCCGGCGGCGCGATCGGCAACCTGACCACCTCCGACCGCCGCGACCGTCATTATTACGACAACCGCTACTATGACAACCGCTACGACCGCCGCTACGATCGTGGCTACTACCGCAGCGGCTACTACGACCGCGGTGACGACCGCCGCTGGCAGCGCGATCGCTATTACGACAACCGCTACTACAACGACCGCGGCCGTCATCGCGGCTGGTAAGCGGCGGCACGGCTCACCGCGAGCGGGCGCAGGGACGGGCGGGTCGATGACCCGCCCGTTTGCGTTGGCCGCGGGCATGGCGTTGAATGCGCAGCCTTGGATGTGACTTTCCCCTTTCGGGCTGCGGCATGACTTCTTCCTCCCACCGCGTGCAGGGCCTCAACAACGACGAGGTCGCCGCCGACTGGCCACCGATCAGCACGCGGGACATCGGCTGGCTGCGCGAGCACTACCCGCAGCTTGACGGGCAAAGCCAGGCGCGCTGGCACAGCCCGCGGCCACTGTCGGCCGCCGCCATTGTCGACGGCGCGCAGGGTGCGGTGTTCATCAAGCGCCATCACCACAGCGTGCGCAGCGCGGCCTGCCTGGAAGAAGAGCACCGCTTCATCGCGCATCTCGCGGCGGCAGGCCTGCCCGTGGTCCAGGTGCTGGCGGCCGCCGATGGCCATACCGCCGTCGAACAGGGCGAGTGGACCTTTGAACTGCACGCCGTTGGCGTAGGCGACGATCTGTACCGCGATGCAGTGTCGTGGTCGCTGCTGACCGATGTCGCGCAGGCCCGCGAAGCCGGCCGCATGCTGGCGCGACTGCACCAGGCTTCGGACAGCTACCACGCGCCGCAGCGCAGCACCCATGTGCTGGTCGCGCGCGACGATCTGATCCGTGCCGACGATCCGATCGCAGCAATCAAGTCTGACCTGGCCACACGCCCCGGCCTGGCCCGCTACCTCGCACGCATCCCGTGGGAAACGCAGCTCCGCCGCGATGTATTGCCGTGGCACAGCGGCCTGGCCGAGCGCCTGCGCGACGAACCCCGGCTATGGGCGCACAACGACTGGCACGTCTCCAACCTGCTGTGGCGCGACGGCCAGGTCAGCACGGTGCTGGATTTCGGCCTGGCTTCGCCCACCAGCGCACTGTTCGACCTCGCCACCGCGATCGAGCGCAACGCGGTGGCGTGGCTGCAGCTGGAGCGCGGCATGGAGGCGGTACGCATCGACATCGCACTGGCGTTGCTGGACGGCTATCGCCAGGTGCTGCCACTGTCGGCCGCGCGCGTGCGCCTGCTGGCCGACCTGCTGCCGATGGTCCATTTCGACTTCGCACTGTCCGAAGTGGAGTACTTCGAAGGTGTCACCGGCTCGACCGCGAATGCTGACGTAGCCTGGCAGCCCTTCATGCTGGGGCATCCGGCATGGTTCCACAGCCCCCCCGGTCAGGCACTGCTGCAGGCCCTGCACGCCGCGGCATGAACGCCACCGGCTCGCAAATCCGTACCATTTGTAGTGAAATGGTCACCTGAAGCGGGGGTGCCTGGATCTGCCAGGCTGAGAGAGTCCCTTGGAACCTGATCCGGTTTGCACCGGCGTAGGGAGCTTTGAGCCGCAGCCACACCCCCGTCATGGGCCGTGCACCTGCGCGCCGTCGCTTCGTCTCCCTTGTTGTCCGAAGACGAACCGAATGAACCGCTGCCTGCGCCCCACCCTGCTCTCCCTCGCCCTCTGCGCCGCGCTGCCGCTGCATGCCAGCGAGGCCGACGCTGCTCCCGATGTGGCTGCCACCGGCGCCGAACGTTCGCCCACCGAACTGGCGGCGGTGCGCGTGCAGGCCGGCAAGCCGAAGGCGGATACCTCACGCGTGAATGCCTTCGGTGGCGGTTCGTGGAAGGACACGCCGGCTTCGGTGAACGTGCTCGAGCGCGACTATCTCGACCGCCGCCAGGTGCGTTCGCTGTCCGAGCTGGCCAGCAACGATGCCTCGCTGGGTGATGCGTATGCACCCGTGGGCTATTACCAGAACATCGCCATCCGCGGATTCGCGCTCGATGCCGCCACCGGCTATCGCTTCAACGGCCTGTCCATCGCTGGCGAACAGCGCCTGGCGCTGGAGAACGTGCAGGCGGTGGAGATCCTCAAGGGTGAAGCCGGCCTGGCCGCCGGTGTGATGGCGCCGGGCGGCATCATCAATTACATCGGCAAGCGTCCGGCCGAAGTGCGCACCGCCACGCTCGGCACCGATTCGGAAGGCTCGCGCTACGTCGCCGTCGATGTCGGCCACTGGATCACCCCGCGTTTCGGCCTGCGCCTGAATGCCGCATGGGATTCCAGCAATTCCTACGTCGAGCACGCCGATGGCCGCCGCAACTTCTACTCGCTGGCCGCCGACTGGCTGATCGGCGAACGCGGCAAGCTGGAAGTGGATGCCAACTACCAGACCAGCTCGCAGCGCTCGGTGTCCGGCTACCAGCTGCTGGGCGCGCGTGACCTGCCGCGCGGTGTCGATCGCGAGCACCTGCTCGGCTACCAGCCGTGGCAGCGCCCGGTGGATATCGCCAGCACCAACATCACCGCCCTGCACACCTACGACTTCAACGACGCGTGGCAGTCGCGCGTCTCGGTCGGCCACAGCCGCTCGGTGATCGATGACAACGTCGCCTTCGCCTACGGCTGCTATTACGCCGCGCAATGCGCCGATGGCAGCGTGCCGGGCAACTACTTCGCCCCCAATGGCGACTACGACGTCTACGACTACCGCAGCCCCGACGACACCCGGCGCAACCAGCAGGCGCGTGCCGAGCTGCGCGGCCGCTTCGAGACCGGCACGGTCGGCCACCAGCTGACCGTCGGTGCCGACTATTTCCGCCGCACCGTGGACAAGCGCCCCAGCGTCAACGAGTACGTCGGCACCAGCAACATCCACGACGCGCAGGTGCCGGTGTTCGAGCCGTCGCCGAAGATGCCCGGCCCGTCCGCAAGGCGCCTGGACAGCCGCCAGACCGCATTCTTCGCGCTGGACCGGATGAGCTTCGGTGACGACTGGCAGTGGCTGGCCGGTGGCCGCTTCGTGCGGCTGGATGAACGCGCGTACGACAAGCGCGGCACCCCACAGCGCCACAGCCGCCTGTCGCGCTTCCTGCCGCAGACCGCGCTGGTGTGGAAGGCGACCGACCAGCTCAATGCCTACGCCAGCTACGTGCGCGGCATTTCGCTTGGCCAGGAAGCGCCGTTCTGGACCAGCAACGCCGATACCTTCCTGCCCTCGGTGCAGTCGCGGCAGCTGGAAGTGGGCGTGAAGTACGTGCCGGTCGAGGCGTTGACGCTGGGCGCGGCGGTGTTCCGCATCTCGCAGCCGTACCAGTACGCCCAGCCCGACAACAGCGACGCTGGCTATACCTTCGTCCAACAGGGCACACAGACCCACACCGGCCTGGAGCTGACCGCCAACGGCCAGCTTACCGATGCACTGCAGATCGTGGCCAGCGCCAGCGTGCTGCAGGCGCGCGCGCGCGACACCGGCACGCCGGCCTATGAAGGCCATCAGCTGGTGAACGTGCCGAAGGTGCGCGCCAGCGTGCACCTGGCCTACGCGTTGCCCTTCGTGCAGGGCCTGGAGGTGACCGGGGGCTGGCGTTATGCCGGTGCCAACGTCGCCCGTGCCGATGGCGGCGTGCGTGCACCGGACTACTCGGTGTTCGATGCCGGCCTGCGTTTCCAGCACCGCCTGCACGAGCGTGCGGTGACCTGGAACCTGTCGGTGGACAACGTGTTCAACCGCTTCTACTGGCGTGATACCGGCAGCAGCGGTGGTGACTACTACCTGTTCCCCGGCGCACCGCGACAGGCCCGCCTGTCGGTGACGTTCGCGCTGTGAGCGGCGCCGTGCTCGAGTGGACTGCCGCGCTGTGCAGCATCCTCGGCGTCTGGCTGATGGCCCGGCGCCGGCTGTCGGCATGGCCGGTGGGCCTGCTGTCGGTGACGTTGTACGGGCTGGTGTTCGCCGAGGCCAAGCTGTACTCGGACACCCTGCTGCAGGTCGCCTTCGGCGGCTTCCTGGTCTACGGCTGGCTCAACTGGCGCCAGCACGCGGCCGACGAGGGCAGCGTCCGCATCGTGCCGCTGGCGCGCGGCAAGCTGCTGCGCGACCTGGCCATCGGGCTGTGCGGCGGCGTGGCGCTGGGCGCGGCCATGCACACCTTCACCGATGCCGCACTGCCGTGGCTGGACGCGATGCTGACCGCGCTGAGCCTGGTCGGCCAGTGGTGGCAGGCGCGCCGCCACGTGGCGTGCTGGTGGGTGTGGATCGCAGTGGACGTGGTCTATGTGGGCGCCTACCTGTTCAAGTCGCTGCACGTGACCGCGGCGCTGTACGTCTTCTTCCTCGGCCTGGCCGTGTTCGGCCTGCGCGCGTGGAGCGCGGCCGCGCGCGAGCCACAGGGTGCACCCGTACGTTGATGAGGAGGGCCAGGCTGTGCGCTGGCCATCCACAGTAGAGCCACGCCATGCGTGGCTGAGGGGTCACCCGTAGGCGCATCCACGCAGGGCGTGGCGCTACTTCGGTTCCAGCGCCAGGCCCAGCCGCAGCGGCTGGCGCATGTCCGGCGGTGGCGCCTGCAGGGGTGCGGCCAGCAGCGCCGCGCGCAGATCCGCGTCCACCTGCCGGTCGCCCAGGCTGTCGAATTCCAGTTTCGAGATGCGGCCATCGGCGGCGATCCACACGCTGACCGGCAACGGTGTCGGCGTGTCCGGATGCGCCTGCAGCCATTCCAGCACACGCTGGGCCTGCGGGTCCTGCTCCAGCTGCAGGCGCTGCTGCAGCTGGCCGCCCACGGCGGCGGCATAGGCCATCCAGTGCGCAGGAGCGTCCTGCGCGGACACGCTGGCACTCCCCAGTGCCAACGCGCCGAACACCGCAGCCAGCGGACGCCACCAGCGCCGCATGCCGCCCTTGTTCCCTGTCCTGGCCATCGCCTGCCTCCTGCGCTCCCATCCAGCGCGCCATGGTCGGCGTCGTAGATGACAGGCGGATGGCGGAGGGTAGAGTCGAGGTTGCTCGACTGCCTTGGCCTGGTTATGGCG
>NZ_JASJSU010000131.1:0-9674 GCF_030237045.1 Stenotrophomonas maltophilia group sp. Smal17 | reverse complement strand
CGTCAGGGAGGGGGAGGGCGGTGTCAACGCGGGCGTGGCGCATCGTGCGCCTGTCGCGGGCATTTGACCAGCAGGTGTGTCGGAGCGCGGTAGTGGCGTTGCGCGGCACGCCCGCGTGCACCCATCGTTGACCGCTTTGGAGGACAATGCAGGCCTGATCACCCGCAGGAGCCACGCCCATGATGGAGCGTTACGACGTCGGACCGCGCATGTCCGAAATGACCGTGTACAACAAGGTCGCCTACCTCTCCGGCCAGATTCCGGAAGACACCAGCCAGGACATCACCGGTCAGACCCGGCAGGTGCTGGCGGAGATCGACAAGCTGCTGGCGCTGGTGGCCAGCGATCGCCAGCACGTGCTGCGCGCGGAAGTGTTCCTGGCCGACATCGCCGACTTCGATGGCATGAACAAGGCGTGGGACGAGTGGGTGGTCGAGGGCGCGACCCCGGCCCGCGCAACGTTCGAAGCCAAGCTGGCCCACGCCGAGTGGAAGGTCGAGATCGTGGTGACGGCAGCGGTGCCGTAATCATTAAACGGGGTCAGATCCCTTTCCCGCTGGAATAGGGATCTGCCCCCTTCTGAAGACCCCGTTACAGGGGCAGCATCTCGATGCAGTCCACCGGGCACGGCGGAATGCACAGCTCACAGCCGGTGCACAGATCGGCGATGACCGTGTGCATGTACTTGGCACCGCCGACGATGGCATCCACCGGGCAGGCCTGGATGCATTTGGTGCAGCCGATGCAGTCGGCCTCCACGATCAACGCAACCTGCGCGGCCTTGTGCTCGCCGCGCGAGCGGTCAAACGGAATGGCCGGTGTGCCCAGCACCTGGGCCAGTGCACGCGCACCGGCGTCGCCACCCGGTGGGCAGCGGTCCACGCCCGCCTCGCCGCACGCCATCGCCTGCGCGTAGGGGCGGCAGCCGTCGTAGCCGCATTGCCCGCATTGGGTCTGCGGCAGCAGTCGGTCGAGGCGTTCGGTCAGGGGCGGGATCAGGCTCATGCGTGGCGAAGGCTGCGCGTTGGGTTACTTCAGGGGTTTGCCACGGAACCAGCGTTCGTGGGCCAGCGCCAGCATCGGCTTGTCTTCGGAACTGTCGCCGTAGGCATGGATGCGCACGTAACGCGACAGATCGAACTGGCGACGGATGTGCTCGACCTTGCGCGGGCCGCAGTCGCCACCGGCATAGCGACCGGTCAGGCGGCCGTCCTGGCTCTCCAGCCGGTTGCAGATCAACTGCAGGCCCAGCTGCTCGCACCATGGCTTCAGGTACAGGTCCAGCGAACCGGACACGATCACCACGGTGTGCTGCTGTTCCTTGTGCCAGCGGATCTGCTCCAGCATTTCCGGGCGCACCACCTCGGGCAGGAATTCGCGCGAGAAGCCGGCGGCCAGCGTAGTGATGTCATCGCTGTGGCGGTCGCTGAAGGTCAGGCGGGTGACGCGTGCACGGATGCGTTCGGCCGAGATCAGCTTCAGCTTGTACGCCACCAGCCACGGGCCGACTTTCCACCACGCCTGCGCCAGCTGTTCGGCCGTGGCCACGCGGCGCAGGAAACGGCCATAGGTATCGCAGGTGGTTACGGTGTGGTCGAAGTCGAACAGCGCCAGTTCCATTCCGTTGCCTCCCATCGCTTTGCCCCCGTGGCCGGTGCTGCCGGCGGGCGCGGCCGTGGCCACGCCCGCTTGAGGCATCAGCGGACCGGCATGCCCGGCAGTGCGCCGCTGTCGGCGTCCAGCAGCGCCAGCGCGCCGCCGTCGAAGCCGGCCGACAGGATCATGCCTTCGCTCAGGCCGAAGCGCATCTTGCGCGGGGCCAGGTTGGCGATGAACACCACGCTGCGGCCCACCAGCTTTTCCGGCTCACCGTAGCTGCCGCGGATGCCGGAGAAGATCTGGCGCTTGCCCAGCTCGCCGGCATCCAGTTCAAAGCGCAGCAGCTTGTCCGAGCCTTCCACGAATTCGCACACCAGCACCTTGCCGATGCGCAGGTCGAGCTTGGCGAAATCATCGATGCCGATGTAGGCCGGCGCGTCGGCGCTGTTCGCTTCGTCCTTGGCCGGTGCCGGTGCGGCCGGCTTGGCGGCGTCGGCCTTGGCGGCGGGGGCAGCAGCGGCGGCCGGCTGCAGGGTGTCCTTGGAGGCGTCGATCATGGCGTCAATCTTCTTCGGGTCGATACGGGTGAACAGCGGGGTGTAGTCGGTGATGCGGTGGCCCAGCAGCGGCTGCACCAGGTCGGTCCAGTCGTTCACCGGCGCAGCCAGGAAGGCCTCGGCCTGCGCGGCGGTGGCCGGCAGAACCGGCTTCAGTGCGGTGACCAGCACGCGGAACAGGTTCAGGCCCTGGCTGCACACCGCCTGCAGCTGCGCGTCGGCGCCTTCCTGCTTGGCGATCACCCACGGCTTGACGTCGTCGATGTAGCGGTTGGCTTCGTCGGCCAGGGTCATGGTCAGGCGGATCGCCGCAGCCGGGTCGTTGCGCTCGTACGCTTCGCGGATCGGCGCCAGGCCATCGACGAAACGCTGGTACTGCGCCGCATCGGGCAGCTGAGCGGCCAGCTGGCCGTCGAAGCGCTTGCTGATGAAGCCGGCGCAGCGGCTGGCCAGGTTGACGAACTTGCCGACCAGGTCGGCGTTGACGCGGGCGATGAAGTCACCCAGGTTCAGGTCGAGATCGTCGACGCCACCGCCGGACTTGGCCGCGTAGTAGTAACGCAGCGCTTCCGGTTCCAGGCCAGCGTCGAGGAAAGTGCGGGCCATTACGAAGGTGCCGCGCGACTTGCTCATCTTGGCGCCGTCCACGGTCAGGTAGCCGTTGACGTGCAGGCGGGTCGGCGCGCGATGGCCGGTACCGTGCAGCACCGCCGGCCAGAACAGGCCGTGGAAGTTGACGATGTCCTTGCCGATGAAGTGGTGCAGCTCGGTGCTGGTGCCGGCACGCAGGTGCGCTTCGAAGTCTTCGCCGATCTTGCCGCACAGGGTCTGGAAGCTGGACAGGTAGCCGATCGGCGCGTCCAGCCAGACGTAGAAGTACTTGCCCGGCTGGCCGGGAATCTGGAAACCGAAGTACGGCGCATCGCGCGAGATGTCCCACGCGCGCAGGCCGCCTTCGGCATTGAGCCATTCACCCAGCTTGGCCTTCACGCCCGGCAGGGCGACATCGCCGGCAAGCCAGTCGCGCAGGAACGCATCGAAGTGGCCGACCTCGAAGAAGAAGTGCTCCGAATCGCGCATTTCCGGGGTGGCACCGGAAATGACCGAACGCGGCTCCTTCAGGTCGGTCGGCGCATAGGTGGCGCCGCACACTTCGCAGTTGTCGCCGTACTGGTCGGGGCTGCCGCAGTTCGGGCAGATGCCCTTGACGTAGCGGTCGGGCAGGAACATGCCCTTGGCCGGGTCGTAGAACTGCGCCACCGAACGACGGCTGATGTGGCCGGCCGCTTCCAGCTTCAGGTAGAACTGCTCGGTCAGCGCCTGGTTGGCCGCCGAGTTGGTCGAGTCGTAGTGATCGAAGGCGACGCCGAAGGCGGCGAAGTCACGCTCGTGGCTGGCCTGGATGTTGGCGATGAAGGTTTCCGGGGTGACCCCGGCCTTTTCCGCAGCCAGCATGATCGGCGTGCCATGGGTGTCGTCGGCGCAGACGAACCAGGCCTTGCCGCCGCTCATTCGCCGCGCACGCACCCAGATGTCGGCCTGGATGTAGCCGACCAGGTGGCCCAGATGCAGCGGGCCGTTGGCGTAGGGCAGGGCGGTGGTGACGAGCGCGGTACGGGTCATGGTCGCGGGGTGAAGCCGAGGGGAACCGCAGAGTATCGCATGCCCGCAACGAGGTGACCCGGCCGGGGCCGGGTCACGGGGGTGAAGCGGGCCAGGGCGCTTATTCGCGTTGCCAGGTCTGCGCGCGGCAGATGAAGGCGATGCAGCCGGATACGTCCAGCTTGGTGCCACCTGGCTGCAGTTCCATCTTCGACTTGTAGGTCTTGCCGTTGGCCGGGTCGAGGATGGTGCCACCGGACCACTTGTTGGCGCCGTCGGCCTTCAGGTTCCAGAGGATGGTCATGCCCTTTACCGGCTTGTTCTTGTTGGCGCCTTCACAGCCGTCGCAGACCGGGTTGGGACCCTTGTCCGAGTGCAGGATGTCGACCACCTTGCCGGTCAGGGTGCCATTGGCGGCCTGGGTGATCTCGACGATCGACTTCACCTTGCCGGTCTTGTCGTCGATGGTCTTCCAGCGGCCGGCGGCGCCGTCGGCGGCCTGCGCCGAGAGCGCGGCCAGGCACAGCGGCAGCGCCAGCAGCAGGGTCTTGAAGGTCTTGCGCATTGTCCCCTCCCAGGGTTCATTCCGGCACGATGCCGGTACGGGTCGACTGTATACCCATTCGGCGGGGTATGGGGAAGGGGGGGCTTTGCAGGGCTTGCAGCCCTGCACCTGCTCAATGCAACGGCAACGGCAACGGCCAGAGCCAGAGCCAGAGCGGCATTCCGTGGGATGGCAGGGCACTGTGGGTTTGCGGGGCCGCCGTAAACCCGTCCATGGGGGCTTGGTCGCCGCATCCATGCGGCTCACACCCCGCAAACCCACAGTGCCCCGCCTTCGACAGATTTCGGCGATCTGTCGGCACCGCTGCTGTGGGTGGGTGTCGACCTGGGTCGACACGGATTCAGGCCATGCGTGGATGAGACGGGCCGTGGGAATGCCGGCTCAACCGACTTCGTACAGTTCCAGCGGCAGGTCGTCGGGGTCGGCGAAGAAGGTGAAGCGGCGGCCGGTGTATTCGTCCATGCGGATCGGTTCGCAGGCCACGCCATGCGCTGCCAGATGCTGGATGAACGGCTCCAGCGCGGCAACCCGGAACGCGAGGTGGCGCAGGCCCTGGGCCTCGGGGCGGCTGGGCCGCGGCGGCGGTGAGGGGAACGAGAACAGTTCCAGCTGGCCGCCGTCGGGCAGGGCCAGGTCCAGCTTCCAGGAATCGCGCGCGGCACGATGGTTCTCGGCCAGCACGCGCAGGCCGAGGATACGCACGTAGAAGTCCTTCGATCGCGCGTAGTCGCTGCAGATCAGCGCGGCGTGGTGAATGCCCAGCAGGGCGTCGGAAGCAGCCGTCATTGCAGGGTGTCCAGCCAGCGCTGGGCGATCTTCAGCGCCAGCGGATAGGGTTCGGGGTCGTTGCGGTTGGTCAGCACGATCACGGTCAGGTGCTTTTCCGGGTGGCGAACGATCACGTTGCGGAAGCCGATGCTTTCGCCGCTGTGCCATTGCACAGCGCCATTCAGGCGCCAGCCGAAGCCGTAGTGCGGCACGTCAGGTTCGGTGGTCGTGGTGGCCGGGCTGAACATCGCGCGGCGCGAGGCCTTGGACAACAGGCGGTCGTCATACAGCGCGGCATCCCAGCGGGCCAGGTCGTCCAGCGAGGAATAGATGCCGCCATCGCCGAGTACGGCGCTGGTGGTGCTCTGGTCGGTGCGCTGCCAGCGGCCATCGAGCCAGCTGTAGCCATAGGCACGCGTGGCGATCGTGTCGACACCGTCCTGGTGGGCCACGGTATGGGCCATGCCCAACGGGCGGAAGATGCGCTGCTGCAGGAAGGCTGCGAAATCCTGGCCCGAGGCGCGTCCGGCGATCAGTGCCAGCAGCGCGTAGCCGCTGTTGCTGTACCGGTACTGCGTGCCGGGCGTGAAGTTCAGCCGGTCTTCGCGCGAGAGCAGGGCCAGCACGTCGGCATCGTGCACCTGCCGCGGGTCGGCCGGGTCCATCAGGTCTTCGTAGTCGAGCAGGCCGCTGGTATGCGACAGCAGCTGGCGGATGGTGATGGCGGCGGCAGCCGGTGGCAGTTCGGGCAGCCACTGGCGGGCGGTCTGGTCCAGCCCGAGCCGGCCGTCCTCCACCAGCAGCAGCACCGCCGCGGCGGTGAACTGCTTGCTGACCGAGGCCAGCCGGAAGTTGCTGGCCGCGGTGACCGGGGTGCCGTCTTCCACCACCGCCAGCCCGTAGCCGCGACGGAATACCGGCTGCCCGTCATGCAGGACCAGCACCGCGGCGCCGGGCACCTGGCCGTCATAGGCCTGCATCAGGCCGTCGATACCCGCATCCGGTGGGGTCAGCACCGGGGCGGCGGAGCTGGCTAGGGGTAGCAGGCCCAGCACGGCGACGAGCAGGACGACGGCAGGGCGCATGAGGGCTCCGGTCGGGTCAGGGTGAAGGGGCGGGCGTGGCACTGGCCGGCTCGGCCATCCAGCGTTCCATCTTGCGGTCCAGCACGTCCAGCGGCATCGAGCCGTCCTTCAGCAGTTCGGCGTGGAAGCGACGCAGGTCGAAGGCGGCTCCCTGGCGGGCCCTGGCCTTGTCGCGCAGGGCCACGATGGTGGTCAGGCCAGCCACGTTGGAGAGCGCCTGTCCGGGCTGGGCCATGATCCGCTCGACTTCGGCATTGGCGTCATCGCTGCTCATGTCGACCGTCTTCTGCAGGTAGGCCACGGCCTGCTGCTTGCTCCAGCCCTGTGCGTTCACGCCGGTATCGGCCACCACGCGCGCGGCACGCAGCAGGCGCGAGTACAGGTAGCCGATGCGGTCGTAGGGATCGGTGTAGATGCCGAGGTCTTCGCCCAGCGTTTCGGCGTACAGGCCCCAGCCTTCGACGAAGGCGAGATCACCTCCGAGGCGGCGGAAGCGCGGCAGCTTGGCCAGTTCCTGCTGCAGGCCCAGCTGCACGTGATGGCCGGGGATCGCCTCATGCAGGTACTGCACCGGCACGTTCCAGCGTTTGCGGCTGGCCAGGTCGCGGGTGTTCACGTACAGCACGGCGGACTGCCCGGGCAATGCCGGCTGGTACGCGGCGGCAGCGGCAGTCAGCGCCCGCTCCGGTTCCACCGCGCGCACCTCAAGCGGTGCCTTCGGCAACGTATCCAGCACCTGCGGCAGGCGTGCGTTGACCTGCTGCTGCACCTGGCGGTAACGGTTGATCAGTGCATTGGCGTCCCCGTACTGGAACTGTCGATCGTTGCGCATGCTGCGCAACAGCTTGGCCGGGGTGCCGCGCAGCTTGGCATCCTTCATCACCGTGGCGATCTGTGCCTGCAGCTCCTGCGCGCGCTGTTCGCCCAGCGCATGCAGCTGCGCGGCGGACTGGTTGCTGGCGGTGGTCTGCACGATCAGGTTGGCGTACCAGGCCTGGCCATCGGGCAGCGCGCCCAGGCCACTGCTGGCACGCGTGGCCGGCAGGTACTCGGTGGCGATGAAGCCGCGCAGGGCGCGGTAGGCCGGCATGATGCGCAGCTCGATCATGCGCTTGTATTCGGCGCTGATGCGCGCCTTGTCCTCGGCCGCGATGGTGTCCGGCATGGTGCGGATCGGCGACCAGAAGATGCTCTCTTCGGCGGTCGGCTTGATCACCGCGTCCAGCTGCGGCAACACTTTTTCCATCAGGTCGCGTGGCTGCACGACGCCGGCCTTCATGCCCTGGCGCATGTTGTCGATGGCCTGGTCGAACAACTCGGGAATGCCCAGCGAGCGGCGCGACCAGGTGTCGTAATCCTGCACGGTGTTGAACGGCTGCGCGCCGGCGCCGGCACCGAGGATCGCCATGATGCTGCCGATGTTGTAGTACTGGCTGATCGGCATCATCCAGCTCGGGTAGCGCTCGGCGGCCAGCGAGGCGCGTGCGTCGCGCACGAAGATCTCGTAGCTGAGCAGGTCCTGGCCCTGCAGGCCGTCACTGCCGAGTTTCTCGACCTTGCCCAGCCATTGCGTGGTGAAGTCGTGCGACTGCTGGCGCCAGGCGGCTGACAGGATGTTGGGCAGCTGGTCGTTGTAACGTGGCTCGCCCTGGAAGGTCGCCTGCAGCGGGTTCAGCCGCATCGAGGCATCCCAGTATTCGTCGTACAGGCGCTCCAGCTGCACCTGCTTGGGTACGGCGCGCGCGGGGGCTACGGGACGTGGCGTGGCGCGGCGCGCCGAACTGCCGCGGGCCGGCGCGGTGGCGCGGGCGGGCTTGGCCTTGGGCTTGGCCGCCTGGCGGGTCTGCGCGGCGGCAGGGCGGCTGGCCTTCTTCTTCGCTGCTTCGGCCGGCGGTACGGCACTGAACAGGAACAACGCGGCGATGGCGGCGGCCAGGACGCGGGTGGGATGCGGCATCAGGAGCTTCCGTGGAACACAGACCGTGGAGCTTGCACGATCCGGCCGCGTACGGCCAGCGTGAAGGCGCAGTCAGCTGGCGCTCGCTGGGGCTTCAGTCAGCCGCGGCGGCGGCGCGCAATGCGGCGGCGCGTTCGACGCCCAGATAACCGGTGATCGCACGTCGCATCAGGTACAGCAGGGGGATCAAGGCGATCGCAAAGCCCATCTTGTAGATGTAGTTGACGCTGCTGACGGCCAGGAACAGCGACGTCGGCCAGTGCTGCGGGCCGAGCACGAAGGCGATCCAGATCACCACGAAGCTGTCCACCACCTGCGAGATCGCAGTCGAGCCGGTCGCGCGCAGCCACACGTGGCGTTCACCGGTGGCCTGGCGGATGCGGTGGAACACCGCCACGTCGATCAGCTGGCCAAGCAGGAACGCGACCAGCGAGCCGGCGATGGTCCACATGCCCTGGCCGAACACCGCAGCAAATGCGGCCTGGTAGTCCGGCACGCCGTGAGCGTCCATCGAGGTGACCCACCAGCTGGCCGGCGCCAGCGAAATGGCCGCAAAGGCGAACAGGAAGCCGTAGCTGATCAGCACCACCGCCAGCCACGAGATGAAGCGCACGCCGCGCTTGCCGAAGAACTCGTTGATGGTGTCGGTCATGATGAACACCACCGGCCACAGCAGGGTGCCGGCGGTGAAACTCAACGAGCCGGTCTGGCCGAACAGGTTCCAGTTCAGCGGATCGATCCCCAGCGTGTCTTCCAGGGCGAAGATCTTCACCCCGATCAGCTCGGCCAGCACCGCATTGCCGCAGAAGAACGCGGCCAGCACGATGAACAGCAGGACCGCGCGGTCCTGCAGCGGGCGCTCGATCGGCGCCGGGGTCATTCGGCGCGGTCGCCGGCGCGGGTGAACGGCACGCTGGACGGTGCCACGGCGCCGCCGGAAATGATGAAGCTCATGGCCTGGTCGACGGTCCAGTCGGTCGGGGTCAGCAGCTCCACCGGCACGATTTCCAGATAGCCTGATGTGGGGTTCGGCGTGGTCGGCACGTACACCGCGGCCAGTTCACGGTCGGTGCCGTGTTCCTTGATCACGCGGGTAACCAGCCCGACCGACTTCATGTCACGGTGCGGAAAGTCGATCAGCACCACGCGCTGGGTGCTGCCCGGTTCGGTCTGCAGCATGTCCAGCAGCTTCTTGGCGCTGTCGTAGATGATGCTGGCCAGCGGAATGCGCTTGATGATCGCCCCGACCCAGCGCAGCAGGCGCTGGCCGAGTACACGGCGACTGGCCACGCCCACCGCCAGGATCACCAGCAACGTGGCCAGCAGGGCGATGGTGTCCTGGATCCATTCGGCGCGCACCCAGCCGAGGTAGTGCGGGAAGCTGGTCGCGATCTGCTCGGACAGCGGTACCACCAGCGGGCTGGAAATACCCGACAGCAGCACGAACACGAACTTGACCACGACCCAGGTCAGCCAGATCGGCAGCAGGGTCAGCAGCCCGGTCAGGAACAGGCGCTGCAGGGAGGGGCGGGGAACCAGGG
>NZ_JASJSU010000130.1:0-9911 GCF_030237045.1 Stenotrophomonas maltophilia group sp. Smal17 | reverse complement strand
GTGAGCCGCATGGATGCGGCGACCGAGCCTACATGGACGTATTTACGGCGTCCCCCTCAACCGGACCCACCCCGCCAACCCACGGAATGCCGCTCTTGCTTTGGCCGTTGCCTTTGCATTGAGCAGGTGCAGGGCTGCAAGCCCTGCCTAACAACCCTCAACTCTCGCAGTTGGCGAACACGTCGCGGTCGCGCTCATACAGCGAGGTCTTCACCTGCATCAGGCCCAGCACCGACGGGAACAGGTTGTCGTGGTCGGTGTACGCCGCCGAACGCTTGCGCACGCACTGCAGGTCCAGCCCGCGGCTGCTGGCGAAGCCCGGTGAGAACCACATCGTCATCGGCACGCGGGTCTGCTCGGCTGGTGCGATGGCGTAGGGCACGCCATGCAGGAACAGGCCCTTCTCGCCCAGCGACTCGCCGTGGTCGGACAGGTAGATCATCGCCGTGTCGTAGTCCTGCAGGCCCTGCAGCGTGCCGATGGTCTTGCTCAGGAAGTGATCGGTGTACAGCACGGCGTTGTCGTAGCTGTTGGTGATCTCCTCGCGCGAGCAGCGGCCGATGTCGCGGGTGTCGCAGGTCGGGGTGAAGCGGCGGAATGCCGGTGGATAACGCTCGAAGTAGGCCGGTCCATGGTTGCCCAGCTGGTGCAGCACCACCACCCGGTCGCCGGGCTTGGCGCGCACCTGGGTGGCCAGATCCTGCAGCAGGATCTCGTCCATGCAGCGGCCATCGGCGCACAGCCCCGGCGTGGTCGCGTCGGACAACGACTGGAAGTCCAGGCCTTCGCACACGCCCTTGCAGCCGGACTGGTTGTCACGCCACAGCGGTGCGATACCGGCACGGTTCAGCACATGCAGCAGCGACTGGTGCGCGCGGATCTTCTTCTCGTCGTAGTCGTGGCGGCCCCACGGCGAGAACAGGCACGGCAGCGAGACTTCGGTACTGGTGCCGCACGAGTGCATGTCCGGGAAGTTGATCACTGGCGCCTGCGCCAGTTCCGGCGTGGTGTTGCGGCCGCCGTTGAGGCCCCAGTTCTGCGCGCGCACGGTCTCGCCCATCACGATCACCAGCAGGCGCGGCTTGCTGGCCGGTGCACGCGGGGTGGCCTTGGCGTCGGTGCCGATCGGCAGCTTCGGCGCGCGCTGCACCGGATTGTCGCCACGCAGTGCACGCGGCATGCCCAGCAGCACGTTGGCCGGGGTGGCGAGATAGCGTACTTCGCGCTGGTTGCGCATCAGCGCCGAGACGTCCTGGAACGAGATCAACGCGCCGCCGACCGCGGTCACTGCGGCCACCACCAGGAAGCCGAGGCGCCACAGCAGGCTGCGGCCCCAGCTGCGGCGGCGCAGCTGCACCCGCCACAGCACCACCATCGGCAGCACCGCCAGCAGCAGCACCGGCCACACCAGCGACACCGTCATCAGTTCGCGGCTTTCCTTGGGGTCGGTCGCCAGCACGTTGCGCAGCATGTCCGCATCCAGGTAGATGTGGTAACGGCTCATGTAGTGCGCGGCGAATGCAGTCACCAGCAGCAGCAGGCTGATCACCACCTTGGCGTTCCAGCGCCAGACCAGGATGCCGAGCAGTACGCCGTGCGTACCCAGCAGCAACAGCAGCAGCGAAAGGGCGTAGCGCAGGCTGCCCGGATGGCTGGCCATCGCGCTGTGCCAGAACAGGCCGTTGCCGGCCACCGCGAAGAACAGGCTGGTCAGCGCGATCAGTGCTTCGGTGGACAGCTGCGGCCGCCAGCGGAGGACGCTTGCCAGGGCCGGCAGGCGGGTAGAGCGTTGGACCGATGCGCTCATGCGTTTGCCTCCTGGCGGTGGGGACGGTCCAGCTGACGGCGGATCAGGACATACAGGCCCAACGAAAGCAGCCAGCACGTCAAGGCCGTGGCAACGTCATGCGAAAGGAAGTGCGCACCGCGCAGCTGCTGGCTGATGCCGAACACCAGGCCGCTGCCCAGGCCGATCCACAACCCCGCCCAGCGCCACGACGGCCGCCACAGCAGAGCGAAGAAGTACAGGCAAAGCCAGGCGTAGCCCGCGCTGGCGTGCCCGGCCGGGAAACACGCCTGCGGTGCCATGCCGGCCGGGCGCAGCGTGAACAGTCCGATGAAGGGCTGGTGGCCGCCATAGCGCAGCAGGTCCCACGGGCATTCCATCGGCACCAGCGACTTCAGCAGGGAGATCACTCCGGTGCCCAACGCCATGGCAACAACGACATAGAGCAGCGCCCAGCGCAGGGTCCGGTCACGGCCCTTGCGCCAATGGTGGAAGCACAACAGGATCGCCACCAGCGCGGCTGCCGTGCTCATCCACTTGCCGGCCTTGTGGACGAGCGTGCGGGTGACCCAGGCGTCCTGCAACGCCCAGTGGCCACCCTCAAGGCGGAACAGGTGGTCGGCGACCCACTGATCGCCACCGAAGCCCATCAGCAGCGCGAACACGGGCAGGCCGATGGCGACAGGCAGCCAGAGGTGGGTTACGGCAAATCTTGACGCCAGCGGCGATGTCGCAAGCGGCGCTACCGAATCAATGGGACGGACGGGCATGCTGGGAAAGGGCGGTTCGGGAATCCGCGGCCATGCTCGTCACCTGGATGTCGGAGAAGGGTCGGACGCTCGTTCGTGCCGGGTTAATGTTTGCCCGGCACGAGCCAACGTTCAGTCTTCTTCGGCGGTCGACCCGGCCCGCTCGGCATGGCATTGCGGGTCCCAGGCGGTACCCGGAAGCAGCTGCCAGCGATTGCGGTTTGCCACGCCGATGTCGATCACCTTGGCTGGGTCCACGCAGGGGCTCATCGCATCGTCCAGTACCAGCAGCCAGCGCTTGTCCGGCGCTTCGGCCAGCCACGGGCCGGCATCGTGCCATTGCTCGGGCCAGGGGCGCTTGAAGCCGAACTCGCGCACCGGGCGGTCGGCCTGCAGCAGGTTCTGTTCGCGCCAGGCCACCAGCGCCAGTTCGGCATCGGGGCCGATCCGTGTGCCAACCCGGCGCATCAGCGCCGAGGCCGAGGCGTAGGGGTCCAGCGCCGGGATCAGCACCAGCCCGTACAGCATCCACAGCATGCCGTGGGTCAGCAGCACCAGTGTCGCAGCGCGCCGTACCCGCAGCCATACGATCAACGTGGCCAGGGCGATGGCGAAGGTCAGCAGGCCGTCGCCGAGCACCGGCAGCAGGGTGTCAGGCATGGCCCGGCGCTCCAGCTGCGCCACCGCCCACGGGTGTTCGGTCATCAGCATCACGCCGAGCACGCCGGTGGCCAGCATCAGCACCACGCTGTAGCCGAACAGGTAGCGGCGCACGCACAGCCGGCGCAGCAGGCCCGGCAGCAGCGGTGCGACGGCCAGCGCCATCGCCGGCAGCATCGGCAGCAGATAGACCTCGCGCTTGCCCGGGCTGGCACTGAAGAACACCAGCACCAGCAGCGCCCAGCCCAGCAGCAGCCACTGCCGGCGGTCGCCACGGCGCAGGCGGCGCCACCACGGCTTGAACAGCAGCGGCAGCAGCAGGCTGCCTGGCAGCCACAGGGTGAGGATCACCTGCAGGTAGTACCAGACCGGCTGGCGGTGATGCCAGGCGTTGGCGTAGCGGGTGCCGGTCTGCTTGAACAACAGCTCATGCGCGTAGGCCTGAAGCTCGGCGCTGGGCGCATGCAGCAGGGCCCAGCCCAGCGGTGCCAGCCACACTCCCACGCCCAGCAGGAAGGCCGGGATGAGCCAGAGCAGGCTGGCCGGATGCGGGCCCTCCACCACATGGCCACGGCGACGCTGGTACAGCCACCAGCCGAACCAGGGCAGCACCATCAGCAGCGGCAGGAAACCCACGCCCTTGGTTACCGTGCCGACACCGGCGGCGAAACCGGCCAGCCACAGGGCGGGCAGGTTGCGGCGTTCGCACAGGTGGCGCATCAGGCCCCACAGGGCCACCGTGGTCATGCCCACCAGCACCATGTCGATCTGCGCGCGCTTGGCCATCAGGCCGAACTGCAGGGTGCAGAACAACGCAGCCACGGCGTACAGCGAATGCCGGGGGGACCACAGGCGCCGCGCCAGGTCCGAGACCAGCCACAGGCTGAGCAGGGCACCCAGCAGCGAGGGCAGCAGGAATGACCATTGCCAGCTGCCCACCACCTCGTAGGCCGCCGCCTGCAGCCACATGAACACCGGAGGCTTTTCCGCATACAGCTCGACGCCACGGTGGGGCAGCAGCCATTGCCCGCTCTCGACCATGGTGCGGGCAGCCAGCACGAAGCGGGGCTCGTCCGGTGGTTGCGGCTGGCGCATGCCGATACCGGCCGCCAGCGCGGCAATGATCAGCAGCCACAGCAGGGGCAGGCGCCAACGACGGGGCAGGGCTACGGGCACGGCGGGCTCCGGGAGCAAAACAGCCATTCTGAGGCGGCGGGGGTGGGAAAAGCGTCGGAGGTGGCCAAGGCGACCGCATTCCGACATGGGCAGCGCTACCATGTTACGAACTTCCGTGGATGTTTCGTGCATGCGTCTGTTGGTGATCGAGGACAACCGCCAGCTGGTGGCCAACCTGTTCGACTATTTCGAGTCGCGCGGGCATGTGCTGGACGTGGCCCCGGATGGCATCACCGGCCTGCACCTGGCCGGCAGCCACCCCTACGATGCGGTGATCCTGGACTGGATGCTGCCGCGCATGGAGGGGCCGGAGGTGCTGCGCCGTCTGCGCGCCGAGCACGCCTCGGAGGTGCCGGTGATCATGCTGACCGCACGTGACGAGCTGCCGGACAAGATCGCCGGCTTCCGCGCCGGTGCCGACGACTACCTGACCAAGCCGTTCGCCCTTCCCGAGCTGGAGGTGCGGCTGGAGGCGCTGCTGCTGCGTGCGCAGGGCCGCAATCCGCGCAAGCGGCTGCAGGTGGGCGACCTGGTGCTGGACCTGGCCACCCTGGAGGCGCAGCGCGGCAGCCAGGTACTGCATCTGTACCCGGCCTGCCGCAAGCTGCTGGAAGTGCTGATGCGCGCCAGCCCCGGTGCGGTCACCCGCCAGCAGCTGGAATTCGCTTTATGGGGTGACGAGCCACCGGATGGAGACCTGTTGCGTTCGCATGTCTACGAACTGCGCCGCAGCGTCGATGGCCCGTTCGCTGACAAGCTGATCCACACCCTGCCGCGGGTCGGCTACCGGCTGGCCGTGACTTCGGCCAACGATCCGGCCAGGGATGACGATGAAGGCGCGTAAGCCGGGACCGCTGTACCGGCGCGTGGTGTGGTGGTTGCTGGGCTACCTGGCGCTGTTGTCGATCGCGGTGTTCAGCGTCGGCAACTACGTGCATGAGCACGCCGAGCATGCGGCCTGGCGCGCGCTGCTCAACTCCGAACTGGACAGCATCGTCGACCATACCGAGCACGAGCCGCATTACCGCTGGCAGGACTCGGACACGCTCAGCCTGTTCCGTTTCGATGAAGGCAACATGCCCGAGAGCGTGCGCACGCTGCACCCGGGGCTGCACGATGGGGTACCGATCAAGGGGCGGCAGACCGCCGTGATGGTGCGCGACACCGGCTCGATGGGGCGGGTGGCGCTGGCGCTGGACATCTCCGACTTCCATGACCTGGAGCAGTTCGCGACGCGCTGGGTGATGCTGGCCGGGGTGATCATGATCTTCGTCACCGTGCTGATGGCTTCGTTCGGCATGGAGCGGATGGTGCGTCCGCTGAGCCTGCTGGCCCAGCATATCGGTGCGCTGCGGCCGGGTGTGCAGGGGCAGCGCATCAACGTGGACCCGCGCGGCAGTTCCGAGCTGCATACCATCGCCGATGCGCTGAATGACTACCTGGACCGCAACGAGCAGTTCGTCGAGCGTGAGCGGGTGTTCATCAGTACCGCCAGCCATGAGCTGCGCACGCCGATCGCGGTGATGACCGGCGCCGCGGAACTGGCACTGGAACAACCGGGCCTGCCGGATCGGGCGCGCCAGCAGATGCAGCGCGTGCTGCGTACGGCGCAGAGCGTTGAGCAGCTGATCGAGCTGCTGCTGGTGCTGGCACGCGATCCGGCGCGACTGGCCGCTCGCGCCGAGCGCATCGCGCTGGACCAGTTGCTGCCCGAGATTGTCGATGACCACCGCCACCTGCTTGGCGACAAGGACCTGAGCATCGGCATCCAGGCCGCGCCGGTGGATATTGTTGCGCCGTTGGCGGTGGTACAGGCGGCGATCGGCAACCTGTTGCGCAACGCCATCGAGAACAGCGGCCGTGGCCATATCGAACTGCGACTAAGTTCGTCGGCAGTGCTCACCCTGCAGGACCCGGGGCACGGCATGAGCCCGGAGGAGATCGCCGCGATTCACGCGCGCATGGCCCGGGGCGACCGCGCCGACCGCGGTGGGGGCATCGGCTTGGACCTGATCGCGCGCCTGTGCGAACACCTGGGATGGACCCTGCGGCTGCAGCCCTGCGAAGCGCGAGGTACGCGCGCCACCCTGGATTTCAGCGCTTCGCGCCCGGCCTGATCGGGCCGCGCCGGTAGATGCCAACCTTGGTTGGCATACTGCCCGTCGACCAAGGTCGACGCCTACCCAGGCAATGGGCGGCCTGTGTCGTGGTAGATGCCAACCTTGGTTGGCATGCTGTCCGTCGACCAAGGTCGACGCCTACCCAGGCAATGGGCGGCCTGTGTCGTGGTAGATGCCAACCTTGGTTGGCATGCTGTCCGTCGACCAAGGTCGACGCCTACCCAGCAGTGGTCACCGTCCGTCCGGGCGCGCCACGTGCTGGTCGATCAGGATCACATTCCCATCAGGATCGGCCAGCTGCAGGTAGCCGGTGCCCTGGCTCTCAGGGTCGGTACGTACTGCCAGCTCGATGCCCTTCGAGTCCAGCTCGGCCTGGAGTTCACGTACGTCCTGGAAGTGGGGCAGCTCCTGCCTGTGCTGGTCCCAGCCGGGATTGAAGGTGAGCAGGTTGCCCTCGAACATGCCCTGGAACAGTCCGATCACCGTGCCGTTGCTGCGCAGTACCAGCCAGTTCTGTGCCGGGTCGCCACCAGTGACCGAGAAGCCCAGGGCTTCGTAGAACGCGCGGGAGGCGGCCAAATTCTTCACCGAGAGGCTGACCGAGAAAGCGCCGAGCTGCATGGGGAGGCTCCCGGAGGGGATGGGGTCGTGGTCGGCACTGCAGCATGACCCGGCGTGAAGACAATGTTAATCTCAACCTGCGCCGCTTCATGCGGCGCTTTTTTTTCCCGCTCTTTCGATCGACAGAGGATCCCATGCCGACCGAACCCGCTACTGCCCTGATCAGCAACGACATCGTTGGACTGGGCCTGATTGCCGCCACCCTGGCCCTGATCTTCTGGGCTGCCAGCGGTCCGACCCCCTTGCTGAAGAAGATCTTCGCCTGGGTGCCGGCACTGCTGCTGTGCTACTTCATCCCCGCCCTCTACAACACCGCCGGTGTCATCGATGGCCACAACACCTCGCTGTACAACCCGGTTGCGCGTGATGTGCTGCTGCCTGCGGCGCTGGTCCTGCTGACCCTGTCGATCGATCTCAAGGGCATCGCCAAGCTCGGTCCGAAACTGCTGATCGTGTTCTGTGCCGGTACCGCCGGCATCATGCTCGGCGCCATCGTCTCGTTCCAGCTGATGAAGCTGATCCACCCGGAAACCGTGGCCGGCGACACCTGGGCCGGCATGGCCGCACTGGCTGGCAGCTGGATTGGCGGCGGCGCCAACATGGTCGCGATGCGCGAAGTGTTCGGTACCGATGCCACCACTTTCGGACAGTTCGCGGTGGTCGACGTGGCCTGCGCCAGCCTGTGGATGGCGATCCTGCTGTTCCTGGCCAACCGTGCGCAGCAGATCGACACCCGCAACGGTGCCGATACCCGCGCCATCGACGAGATGAAGGCCCGCATCAGTGCCTACGAGGCGCAGAATGCGCGCATTCCCAGCATGACCGACCTGATGGTGATCGTCGGCGTGGCGCTCGGCGGCGTCGGCCTGGCCCATGCGATCGCGGCGCCGCTGTCGGGCTGGTTCAAGGCCAACATCAGCTGGGCCAGCCAGTTCAGCCTGGACAGCCAGTTCGTGTGGGTGATTCTGCTGTCCACCGCAATGGGCCTGGGCCTGAGCTTCACCCGCGCACGCCGGCTGGAAGCGGCGGGTGCCTCGCGGCTGGGCACGGTGTTCCTGTACTTCCTGATCGCCTGCATCGGCATGCAGATGAACCTGCTGTCGCTGCTGGATCGTCCGTGGCTGTTCCTGCTGGGTGCGATCTGGATGGCCACGCACGTGCTGGTGCTCTGGATCGTTGCCAAGCTGCTGCGTGCACCGTTGTTCTTCTTCGCGATCGGCTCGCAGGGCAACATCGGTGCGGCGGCTTCGGCGCCGGTGGTGGCGGCGGCGTTCCACCCCACGCTGGCCCCGGTGGGCGTGCTGCTGGGCACGGTGGGCTATGCCACCGGTACGGGCCTGGCGTATGTCACCGGCTTGATCCTGAAGTGGATGGCCACCGGCTGAGCCGGGCCACGCCTGGCATCGTGATCCCGTGTAGAGCCGAGCCGATGCTCGGCTCTTCTTTTTTCAGGCCGCAGGCAGAACTGTGCGGTACATACCGGATCGTATGGTGGCCGCGTCGTAGCGTAGACAGCACCTGTCGCTCATCCGCAGCGACGTTGCCCGGGGGCTGGAATGACGCATCGACGGATGATTGGGGGAGCCACGCTGCTGGCACTGCTGTTGGCCAGCGCCGGGGCAGCTGCGCAAGCCGATGCTGCCGCGCGTGGTGCCCAGATACAGGCCGTAACCGAGGCCAGTGCGCGTGAGGTGGCGGGATTGATTGCCCAACCCGGCTTCGCCGAGGCCGTGCGCACCACGCTGGCGGCCTCACCGGAACGGGGCGTGGCACTGGATGCCGTGATGGAGCGCTTCGACCCGGGCGTCCACACCCAGGCCAGCGTCTCGCTGGCCAGCAACGATCAGCAGCTGCGCCAGGCCAAGGGCTTGCCAGCGCAGGGCGAGGGGCTGCTGCAGCTGCGCGCCTACGTGCCGGACGGCCAGTCGCTGGCTGACATCGCGCCGCGCCAGTTGTGGGTGGCCAGCCTGCCACGGGGCAATGATCGTGACTGGACCACGCTGACGGCCTACGACGCGCGGGGCCGCGCGCATCTGCTGGACGCACGGCAGGCACCGGCATTCCCGGTCTTGATCGTCGATGTCGATACCCGGCGTTCGGTGCAGGAGGGCATGGCGCTGGTCAACGCCGGCCTGCGCGCACGGGGCCTGCAATCGCCCGAGCGCCTCCAGCTGTCGGCCGATGGCGCGCGTGCATCACTGGACATCACCCGGCTGGACCGCATCCGCCTGGCCGACGACCAGGAGCCGTGGGCACTGGGCGCGGCGGAGGTGTTCGCGGTGGTGTCCGGGCTGCAGATCGGCAAGGCGGAGCCGGAGATGGCCACGGTCGACATGCCCTACCTGGACCATGACAAGACCGACTACACGCCGCAGCAGGCGCTGGTCCTGTGGGGCAACTATCGGTTCAACGCCGCCAACGTGCAGTTGTTCGAGGATGACGGTGACACCAACTACCAGGACCTGCTGGTGGCGTTGAGCAACGGTGTGAAGGCAGCGCTGGGTGCGTTCGCACCGGAGTATGCGGTCATCGCCGATATTGCCGGCGCGATCCTCAAGGCGATGCCGTCGTCGTGGTTTTCCAACGACATCGATTACCTGGACAGCTTCTACCTGCTGCAGCGCGGGCAGGCCTATACCGATCGCATGGGGGCAGCCAACAACGCCAAGGTCACGCTCACCCCCATCACCCTGGTGGAGTAGGTCGGCAGGGCTTGCAGCCCTGCACCCGCTTCAATCAACGGCAACGTCAAAAGCCGAAGCGGCATTCCGTGGGTTGGCGGGGCACTGTGGGTGTGCG